>JAHIKO010000047.1 GCA_018897535.1 Candidatus Dependentiae bacterium | reverse complement strand
GCATCGGACGCGGGTGCGAGCCATCGGTGCGCCACCCCCTTGATGATTTCCTCCACATCGTATCCAAAGAAAACATGCAAAGGCAGCAAGTGAAGCTAATAGTTCAAAAGAAGTTCAGGAAGTTTCAGCTGAATCAAAAGAAAAGTAGTAATTTTTTTATACTAAAGTTAAAACCGTCCGGTTATTTTATGATGCTATTGTTAATTATATGCGAACATAAAAAATTAGACGGTTTTTTTATTGCTCAAAATTTCGAGTAAAGGAAGAAGAGATGTTTTTTAAATTTTCTAAAAATCCATTGGTAGATAAAATTAAAGAAATTTTTGAATTTTTGAATAAAAATAAAAAACAAGCCATTTATTGGTTTGCAGGCTTTTTAGTGTTTATTCTTGTGACTGTTGGATATATTGTGTACAGATCAGGTGCCGATAAAAGGGCTTATAAAGATTTGATAAAATCCATGGCGGTTTTTGACGGTAAGGTTGTAACAACAGTTACGGATGGTGCTTTGAATGAAAATGAATTTAAAACTGAAGCTGAAAAATGGGAGCGTGTAGTTTCTGTTTTTGATGATATGTATAAAAAACATAAACGCTCAGGTATAGCTCCAATCTTTCTATCCTATAAAGTTGATGCTCTTATTAATTTATCAAAATTGGCACCGGCAATAGAGGCTCAAAATTTGTTATTAAAAATTATTCCTAATAAATCAGCATTAAAGCAGTACAATAAAATTAAATTGGCTTTGATGCAGATTGATTCCGAAAAAGATGAAAATATTAAAAATGCCATAGAAATTTTAAATAATATTGCACTTGATAATAATAATATTGCTCAGGATCAAGCATTATATAGACTTGGAGAATATTATTGGTATCGAAAAGATTACACTCAAGCTGCAAATTTTTGGAATCAATTAACAATTAAATTTGGAAAAAGCTCTGCAAAGCCATCAATTTGGGTCGATTTGGCAAATCCAAAGTTAAAAACCATTACAGTATAAAATTTGATGATTTAAAAGGGTTTTAAATGACCGATAATAAAAAAATAAGAGTTCGTTTTGCGCCTTCTCCAACGGGGCATTTGCATATAGGAAGTGTTCGAGTTGCAATTTTTAATTGGCTTTATGCAAGACATAATAATGGCACATATTTAATGCGCGTTGAAGATACCGATTTGCAAAGATCGACTAAAGAATTTCTAAATTCTCAACTTGACAGTCTTTCTTGGCTTAATATTATGCCTGACGAGCCTATTGTTTATCAAATGTCCAGGGTCGAAGAGCATAAAAAAATTGTACAAAAACTTTTAGAATCAGGTGATGCATACCCATGTTTTTGCGATCCTGAAGAACTTGATAAAAAAAGAGCTGAACGCGAAGCCTTAGGTAGAGCCTATAAATATGAAGGTACATGTAGAAATAAAAAATATACTCAAGAAGATTTACAAAAACCGCATGCAATAAGATTTAAGGTTCCGGAAAATCTTGGATTTCTTGAGTTTGACGACATGATAAGAGGTGTTGTCCGAGTTGAAAGTGATCAACTTGATGACTTTATTATTTTAAGACGCGATGGAGCCCCAACATATAATTTTGTTGTAGTTGCTGATGATATTTTTATGCAAATTACTCATGTAATTCGCGGCGAAGATCATATTTCAAATACGCATAAGCAAATACTTATTTACAAAGCATTAAATACACAGATTCCAAAATTTGCGCATTTGCCTTTAATATTAGGGGCTGCAGGTAACAAGTTAAGTAAAAGAGATGCATCGGTAAGTGTGCAAGAATATAAATCACAGGGTTTTTTAGCAGATACAATTTTTAATTATCTTGTTCGGCTTGGTTGGTCTCACGGTGATCAGGAACTTTTTACTCGCGAAGAAATGGTGAAATATTTTGATTTTGATCATGTCGGTAAAAAAGGTGCAATATTTGATATCAAAAAATTGGAATGGATGAATGGCGTTTACCTAAGGGCTTTGACGACAGATCAACTTTTAGATTCCATAAAACAACTTGATCAAAACTATTTTGAAAAAATACAAAAGCATTGGTCAAAAGATCAATTAAATTTATTATTCGATCAATATAAACAAAGAGCCGTAAAACTTTTAGATATAATTTTAGATATAATTTCTTTTGCTAATGATCCGGTAACTTTGGATTTAAATTTGATTGAAAAATGGCGAACTGAAAAAACAGTAGACTTATTGACAGCTTTTTTGTTAGAACTTAAAAAAACTAATGATCTTAGTCATGATAATTTATTGCAACTTGCTACAGCGGTGGTTGAAAATTTTGGATTAAAGCTGGTTAATTTGGCACAAATATTACGTCTTGCGCTTACAGGAAAAATTTTTAGCCCCGGAGTTTTTGAGTTGATAAATATTTTGGGCAAAGATCGATCTGCTTCACGAATTAGTTTTTTGATTGAAAAATTAAAAGATAATAACTAGCATTGGAGATTGTAATGAAAATAGGGATGATTTTCCCCGGCCAAGGTTCACAATATCTTGGGATGGGAAAAGATTTTTTTGATTCCGAGAGAGCTGTTCAAGAACTTTTTGATTTTGCATCAAATTGTTTGGACCAAAATTTTGTTCGCCTTTGTTTTGCATCATCTGAAAAAGAATTACAAAATACTGTAAACGCTCAAACTTCGATATTTTTGGTAAGCGCATCTATTTATAAAACATTAAAAGACAAATACAATATTGTTCCAAGTATAGTTGCCGGGCATAGCCTTGGCGAATATTCTGCCATATTTGCAGCAAACGGTATAAGTTTTGCAGATGCTTTATATTTGATCAAAAAACGATCATTGTTTATGGATAAAGCTACAGAAGAAAAACCTGGAACAATGATATCCGTTATTGGTATTCCGGAAATGGTTTTAGACGGTATTTGCAAAAGATATCATGAGCCGGAAAATGGCAAGGTTGCTCAAATTGTAAATTTTAATTCTCCCAATCAGTTGGTTGTTTCGGGAACAGCTTTTGAGCTTGGTCAGGTTGAACTTGATGTCAAAGCAATATCCGGAAAAGTTATTCCTTTAAATGTTGCCGGAGCATTTCATTCAAAACTAATGGAAGATGCTGCAAAGGAATTTGCTTCTTATATGCTTAAAGTTGATTTTAAAGATCTTGATGTTTCGTTAATTAATAATTGTGATGCAAAAGAGATTAAATTGGCAAACGACGTAAGGGATTCTTTAATAAAACAATTGAATTCTCCCGTACTTTGGTGGCAATCGATGCAACATTTTAAAGATTTGGATCTGATTATTCAGGTTGGACCGTCCGATAAATTGGCTCGTATTTTAATGCGTGAGTGGCCGGATAAAAAAATTATTGCCATAAACAAACCGGTAGATATACAAAATCTTTTTAATTTGCTTGATCGAAAAATGCCTGTGGATCTTAGTAATAATCATAATTAGGAAAAAACAAATTATGTCACATGTGAAAAATTCTATTGTTACAGGCGGAGTAAGTGGAATTGGTTTGGAAATTGTAAATTCATTAAAAACACGTGGTGATAATGTTTTTGTTTTTGATATTTTTGATGCCGATTCAGATCAAGTAAAAAATTTAATTAATAAAAAAATAAATTATTTTCAAGTTGATATATCAAACATATCTTTAATAGAAAATGGTTTTAAATCTGTTTTTAAAATTATAGATTCTTGTGAAAATAAAAATTTGGATTTACTTGTGAATAATGCAGGAATTACACGTGATGGTCTTGTAATAAGATTAAAAGAATCTGACTGGGACACTGTTTTGAATATAAATTTAAAAGGTTCTTTTTTTTGTGCGCAGCAGGCGATAAAAAAAATGATAAAACAAAATCAAAGTTATATCATAAACATAAGCTCAATTGTTGGGATTACGGGGAATATTGGGCAGGCAAATTATGCTGCAAGTAAAGCCGGAGTTATTGCTTTAACCAAAAGTATTGCTGCAGAATACGGCAGTAGAAATATTTTAGTAAATGCCATAGCCCCTGGTTTTATAGAAACAGGATTAACTGAAAAATTACCACAAGATGTGAAATCCAATATCTTACACAGAATAAGTCTTAAAAGATTTGGTAAAACTTGTGATATTGCCAATTTGATTTTATTTTTATCAAGTGGTGATGCAGATTATATTACAGGACAAGTAATTGGAGTGGACGGAGGTCTTTTTTAAAAAATATTTAGGAGAGAGAATGAGAAAAAAAATTTTATTATTACTTATTTTTATATCTGGTAATTTATTTTCAAAAGATTATTCAGATAAAAATTATTTAACAACAAGACCAATACTTTCCAATTTGGCTATGCAATATACAACATGGAATACAAATTTATATAGAAAGCCGGATGCTTTTTATAATGGATCGATACAGATTGTACCATTCTATCAAGAATCCAATAATAAAACCGATATAGGAAACTATTTTGGTTTTGATTGGACAGCCTCCAGGGGTATTGAAAATATCATAAGCGTAGCACCGGCAGATTCAACAAAAGTTTTTGCATCAAGAAAAATAATACATTCTCAGGATGGTTCTAAAAATACACTTGCGGCCAGCTATTACATGGATCCCAAACAAACAGCTTATGGTGCACGATTTGATTATCACCAAGATTTGGATAAAATTTTAGATGGATTATATTTTCGTGTTTCAACACCAATCGTTGAAGTTAAAAATCATGTAGATATTTCTATAATTGGTAATGAAACAACTTCTCAACTTAATGATATAGCAAAAGATTATTCTTTTTTAGATTATCTTTCAGGCAATATTGAAAACGTTGTTAGTGCAAATAACCTTCAAGAGCAATTAAAATATGCAAAGCTTGATAGCAATCCGCATTCCAGTTCAGGTTTTGCCGATATTGATATTCGTTTGGGTTGGAAATATTTATATAAAAGAAAAGTACGATCGAGTTTAAATGTTTCACTTTTGGTTCCAACAGGTAAAACGCCAAATGGTGAGTGGTTATTTGAGCCGGTTCATGGTAATGCCCATCACTGGGGCATTGGTGCCGGATTGGATGTTAATTTAGTTTTGTGGCGACATGATAACAATTATATAGAATTTGCGGTTGTTGGTGATTATAAATATTTATTTCAGGGCATAGAAAAAAGAACTGTTGGAATTTTTGATCCAAATCCAAATTTAGCTTCAAAAACTATAATAAAAGGTGGACAATATGTTCTTGCAGGACAAAATGGTCAAAATGGTGTTTTTCCATTGGCAAACGTCTTAACTCAAGATATTAGAGTCACACCCGGCAGCCAATTTGACGGAATTGCAAATTTAACTTTTAACTTTTTAAATTGGATTTTCGATATTGGGTATAATTTATATTTAACCGAAAATGAAAATGTTTCTTTAAAAAATTATTGGGAAAACGATAAATATGCAATGGCCGGTGTTTCTTATATTACCACTAACAATTTTGACACTATTTATAATGTCAATAATGCCCATGCCTCGGTTTATGATACAACGGGACTTGTTAGCGAAACAAGCAATGTTGCAATTCAATCAGATTATTTAAATTTGAGTTCTGTAGCTACTCCAAGTTTGACTTCACATAAAATATACGCTGCTCTTGGTTATCAATGGAACAAATGTAAATATCCTGCAATGCTTGGGATTGGTGCTTCTTATGAATTTGCATCGAATAATTCTGAGCTTGAGGGTTATGCCGTTTGGGCAAAAGCAGGACTTAGTTGGTAAATTTAAAAGAATAAAAGGGAGAATTTAATGAAAAAGATTCAAATTTTATTACTAAGTTTTGCTGTATTAGGAGCTAATGCATCTACTGCAACAAGAAGAACTATGTATACTTCAAGACCTGTTGTTGACGATATGGCAGTTCTTAACACAGGGTTTAATAACCGATATAAAAGTAAAATTGAAAAAAATTTAAATTTTACTTTTCAGGCTGCAGCATTTGCAAAAAGTTCGGTAAATGGCAACGATTTGGGAAAATATTTTGGTGTTAATGGCAAAAATACAATAAATATTGAATATGCCGCTAATCTTGGATCTATAATTGCAGACGATACTAAAGATGTTTGGAACCGTTTTTTAGTTCACAGATACAATGGTGTTAATTCGGATAAAATTAGAGCTCATATGGAATTAAGTCCAAAACAAGAAGTTTTTGGCGCCATATTGGATCTATTTGGTTTTCTAAATGATCCGCTTAAAAAAACTTATTTTCAAATAACATCTCCAATTGTTTATGTTTCAAATGACTTAAACTTAAAGTACACAGATACGACAAGTTACTATACAGACATAGAAACTTTTTTTAATGGGCAAGTTGTAAATGAAGCAGATACAAACAATAGTCAAGATCAGTTACAATATTTAAAAATTATGCAAAAAAATAGAACCGCTTTTGGTGTGGCAGATGTTGATGCAAAGTTTGGTTATAGATTGATAGAAAATAAATCAAGACATGTCTATTTAAGTGCATTGTGTACAATACCTACAGGTAATAAACCTAAAAGCGAATACTTATTTGAACCAATATATGGTAATTCAAATCATTTTGCACTTGGTTGGAATCTTGATACAGCAATGCGTTTTTGGAAAAGTACGAATCATCAAGGTTGGGGATATTTTACTTTAACTCATAAATATCTTTTTGATGGAACTGAAAGAAGAACAATTCCACTAAATACTGATTCTTATCCGTTTGGTCATTATTATTTGGCCGGTAAAATTGGTGCCGCTGCAGGCACTGCTTTGGTACCGCTCGCTAATATCTTAACTCAAGATATTCGTGTTCGTCCGGGTAATCAAGTAGAAGCTTTGGCCGGGTTTCAATTTAAATCAAAACGCTTTGCACTTGATGCAGCATATAATTTATTTTTTAAAGAGAAAGAGGCTGTAAGTTTAAAATCAACTTGGCAAGATAATAATTATGGCATAGCACAATCTACATTTGACGTATCGGCAAGCTTTTTATTGGCAAATGCTTTAAACGGTAAAGCTATTAATAACTCAGATTTAAATCTATCAGGTGCAGCAACACCAAACCAACTTACACATAAATTTTTAGGAGTTATTTCTTACTTGTGCTCTCAGTCGAACAGACCGGCAAATTTAAGTTTGGGTGCATCCTATGAATTTACAGACGATAATCATTCTATAGAATGTTACGAATTTTGGCTAAAAGCAGGGATTTCTTTTTAAAAAACTATAAAAATATTTAAATTTTGATGGTCATAAGCAATTTTCTATTGTTTATGACCATTTTTTGTTATTTAAAGGCTTAAAAGTTACGTTTTTAGTGCCTTTGTTTCTATTTTCCATAGTATTATCATTAATACATAATAGTATATTGAATTTCTACTAGTTTTTATGGAGGTTTATTATGAAAACTAATAAAGTCATTTTGTTTGGTTTGTTCGTTGCAAATATTGCATTTAATACCTTTGCAAAAAGTCCGGCAAATAGAAATTGTGTAAAAAGAACAACTCCTGTTGTTGAGAATAGAACAAACGAAACACCAGTAGTTCCTGTAATAGATTTAAAACAATATCAAGATGTAGATGAAGAGGCTGCTCTTGCAATAGCATTAAATGAATCAATAAGAACAGCAAATGAAGAAGTTAAATCTCGTCAACAGACTGAATTTAATAAAAATATTATAGAGCAAGATATTCAAACTCAAAAAGTTGAAAATAATGTTAAAACAGTTTCAGCTCAAGATAAAGCTTTCGCTGATATCAGTAATTTAAAATTAGAAAATAAACAAATTAAAAACAGACCAAGTAAATTAGTTAAAACGCTTGTTTATATTGGATATGCATTACCTATAGCATATAGTTTGGCTTGGGGTATTTATGCAAACCAAGATTTAATTCCGGCTTCAGTTATGAATTGGTTGGAAAAATCACCGGAGGCTTTAAAAATATTTGTTAACAGTATATTCTTATCAAACGGTCAAATTCAATATGGTTATGATTTTGTAAGAGATAGAATAAAAACTTTTTTAGTTGCATTATCTACAAAATCCGGATCATTTTTGAATACTGCAAAAATATTTGGTAACAATAAATATGTTGCTGCTAAAGAATTAGGTCCTAAGTTTTTAAACTCTAATTTTTATAAAACTATAAAATATAATAAACTTGATACAGTAAAAAAATTAGCTAAAATAATTATGCTAAAAGAATTAGGTTCAAAAGCTTTGAATGCAACAAAAAGATTTGGTTTAAACAGTTTTAATACAGCAAAAGAATTAAGTACAAAAACTTTAAATGCAACAAAAAATATGTATGGCAAAATTAATAATTGGTATACATCAAAAATGTTTGGTGAGTTATTTGATAAAAATAATTCGATATTGGTTGCTACAAAACAACCAGTTTGTTCAAATAATATAATGAATATATTTAGAGTTCCAAACATTCAATAATATTTGAATTTAATTAAAATAAAAAAGGCTCCGAAGAAATTCGGGGCCCTTTTTTTATTTGCTCAAAATTTTTTAAAAACCAAAACAGAATTACCACCACCAAAACCAAAGCTATTTGAAATGGCATAATCAAAACTTTTAGATATCGCTTTATTTGGTGTATAGTCCAAATCGCATTCCGGATCCTGATTTTCCAAGTTTATAGTTGGCGGTAAAATTTGATTTTTTAATGCTAAAATCGAAAATGCCGCTTCAGTTGCTCCGGCAGCACCAAGTAAATGCCCCGTCATGGATTTGGTGCTACTTATATGAGCGTGATTTATATTATCCGGGCTAACATGAGAACCAAAAACTTTTTTTAATACCAACGTTTCAAGCTTATCGTTCATTTGAGTTGATGTGCCATGCGCATTAATATATCCGATATCTTTTAAATTTATATTTGCGTCATCAAGCGCAATTGTTATTGCCTGCTGTGCGCCAAGGCCTTCAGGATGCATTGCTGTAATATGATATGCGTCAGCCGTTGCTCCATATCCTATAATTTCACCATAAATTTTTGCATTGCGAGCTTGTGCCAAATCAAGTCGTTCCAAAACCAAAATTGCAGCACCTTCCGAAAGAACAAAGCCTTCGCGATCTTTATCAAAAGGTCTACTTGCTTTTGTCGGATCGTTAAAATTTTTACTTGAACAAAGTGCACGCATATTGCCAAATGCAGATATTGCCAATTGCGTTACACAACTCTCAGCACCTCCTGAAAGCATGTAATCAGCATAGCCATCGCGAATTGTGCGAAATGCAAAACCTAAAGCATCAGCGCTTGAAGAACATGCATTTACCATTGCACCAATTTGTCCCTGCAGATTGAAATCCATAGAAAGCCAGCCTGCAGCTTGATTACTGATAGATCTTGGTATTAAAAATGGAGAAACTTTTTTGGGTCCAGAAGAAATTAAATCTTTTAGCGAATCTTCAATTGTTTTTATTCCGCCAACACCAACGCCAAGCATGCAACCAAAGCGTGTACGATTTTCAGGATAATTTTTAGTTAATTTTGAATCTTGTATTGCCTGATAGCCAGCTATCATTGCAAGATGTATAAACCTATCAGATTTACGTTGTTTGGCTAAATCAAAGTAATTATTTAAAATTTCTTGTTCGTTTTTTACAAGCCCTGCAAAATTATATGGGAACTCTTTATAATTTTGCCCCCAAAAATTATCAGGTAAAAAGGAAATGCCGGATTTACCGGCAATTAAATTATTCCATACAGTGTTGGTGTCGTTACCTAAAGGATTTACAAGTCCTATTCCGGTAACTGCAACTCGATGTTTTTTATTTTGTTCTTGCTTCATGAATATGATTTACAGCATCTTGAACTGTTTTGATTTTTTCCGCATCTTCATCTTTTATTTCTATACCAAAGAGTTCTTCAAAACTCATAATTATTTCAACATTATCAAGAGAGTCTGCACCTAAATCTTTAAATGTAGCTTCAGGTTTTATGTTACTTTCTTGAATGTTTAATTTTTCTGCAATAGTAAAAACAACTTTTTGCAATGTATCTTCTTTTGAAAATGCCATTATCTCGGCCTCCTAAATAAAAGCAATTGTAAAACTTTGTAATAAAACATTAATAATATATCAAAGTATAAAAAAGCCAAAAGTTTTTTTTCGTAGGGGACTCTGTTTAAGAGAAATCTACATCCCCCGTAAATTTAGGGACACCCTAAAAACCCGAAAAAATACGACTTAACTCGCGCTCCCCAAAATGTTTCAAAATAATAAAAACAAGTATTGTTATTGGTATAATCATATAATAAAAAAAATAATGTAATTTATTTGCTAACGCTAATCTTTTTACAAAATAAAAAATTATCGCAGAAATTATTGTGCTGATAGCTATTGCAAAAAATAGTAAAAAAGATAATTGATCATTTATTTTATTTATGTGATAAACACCCAGTAAAAATCCTGCAGATATCAACGGTAATTCAAGCAAAAATGTAATTTGAAAAGCTCTTTTTGGTGTAAAATTTAAAAATCGTGATGCCGCATATACCGATGCAAATCGAGATATGCCCGGAAAAAGGGCAAGCCCTTGAATAATGCCAAGTATTAAATATTTTGCAAAGATGTTTAGATCCACTGTCATGCTGTTGATGACAGTTGCTTTGTTTAGATTTGTTAAGTGCGATTTGTGGCTACTTTGTCTTTCTTTAAAACTTAGTAAAAATAAAAATAAAGTCGTAACACAAAAACCTATTAATAAATGTATATCTGTTCCAAACCATTCTTTTTTTTCCAAATAAAATTTAAATATAAACCAGATTAATGTTGTAATTGCATTTGATATTGCAACGAGTGTTATTATTTTAAGAAATATTTTTAATAATTTTTTATGGCTGTCAAATTTGGCAAACATTTTTTTGTTGTAAGTGCTTGTTGCTAAGCATTTGGCTAACGGGAACCATTCTTTATAAAATATTATCAATAATATTAATATTGTCGGACCGTGTAAAAAGTAATCAAAATATTTGGGCATAGTAGTTTGAAAAAATTTTTCTGCCAATAATAAATGCCCGGAGCTGCTTACAGGTAATGATTCTAAAATCATTTGTAAAAAAATTATTATAATTAAATATATCATTTTTCGTATTCCATATATTTTTTAAAAATTTATATTTTAAGTTTTAACATAAAAAGATAAAAAGTATTTCAAGATTTTTTTAAAAAATATTTTTTTTCGATATGCAGAGTGACAGACAAAAAGCGGAGTTTTTCCCAGAAATAAAACCTTTTTACCAAAGCCCCCCATCGATAAAATTTGATGCATTTTTATGCAATTTTTAAAAAATATTTTTATAAAATTAAAAAATTTTAAATACTTTTTATCTTTTTATGTTAAAACTTAAAATATAAATTTTTAAAAAAT
>JAHIKO010000046.1 GCA_018897535.1 Candidatus Dependentiae bacterium | reverse complement strand
ATTTTTTAAACTTATAAAATTAATCAAAAAAAATAGAAAAAATTATACGGATTTGATAGTCCATACTCATAGTACAAAAGCCGGAATTTTGGGGCGTTGGGCTGCTTTTTTCGCCGGTATAAAAAATATAGTTCATACTGTGCATGGTTTTGGTTTTCATGAAAACCAAAATAAAATATATTGGATTTCTATTTATTTGGCTGAATTTTTTACTGCATTTATTACTACTAAATTTGTTTGTGTTTCGAATTATGATCTAAAATTTGGTTCTAAATATTTACCATTTTTCAAAAAAAAAGCTTTGATAATTCGAGCCGCAGTTGATTATGATAAATTTTATATTCCGGCGAAATGTGTAAAAAATATTGAAAGCGATAATTTTGTTATTGGAACGGTTTCTTGTTTTAAGCCACAAAAAAATTTAATTGATTTATTAAGAGCATTTAAAAGACTTTTAAAAGACTTATCTGAAAAAAAAGATAAAATCTTTTTAGAAATTGTTGGGGATGGTGTTTTACGCCCTGAATTGGAAAATTTTATAAATCAAAATGATTTAAAAAACAACGTTAAGTTACTTGGTTGGCAATCTAATGTTGCAAGTATTGTAAAAACATGGGATTTGTTTGTTATGAGTTCTTTATGGGAAGGTTTACCATGTGCAATAATTGAAGCCAGATTATCAAAATTGCCGGTTATATCATATAATATTTCCGGAATACCAGAAGTAATATTTGACAATAAAAATGGTTTTTTAGTTGAATCTCAAAATTGGCAATTGCTTAGTGAAAAAATAAAATTTTATATAAATAATAATTCTGAATATTTGTCTGCTGCAAATTATAAAGATAATTTATCTGGATTTCATAAAAATTATATGATCGAAAAACATATTGATCTGTACAGAGATTTTTCTCAGTTATAAAAATATTTTGACTTTATAAATTTTAATTTGATAAATTTACCCCACTAAATGTACGATAAAAAAAGAGAGATGAAAGGTTGTAAAATGAAGAGGTGTGTAAAAATACGAGTCATAGGCAAGGTTCAAGCTGTCGGATATAGACATTTTATACAAAACCAGGCTGAAAAACTTATGATTGAAGGAACTATTCAGAATCAGCATGATGGATCGGTTATTATATTTGTTTGTGGTGGGCAGGATAAATTGGATGACTTATTAGATTTTATTTATCAGGGTAGTCCTAAATCAAAAGTTGATGATGTTCTTATAGAACCTATGCAAACTGAAAGAGATTTTCGCGGAGTATTTCGGGTAATTGGGGATAATTTATAAAATTTTTTATAAAAAATTTTACTCTTGTTCATTAATTTTAAAGATATTATTATGAGCAAGAGTTTTTTATTTTCTCAAAATTTAAGCTATTGTTTATTGTATGCATCTAAAGATTAAGTTTTTTATATTAAATTTTTTAATTTATTTTTCCTGTAATGCTGAGAATACATTTTTACTGGAGAAATTAACATTTGATTCTGATGTAAATTTTTCTAACTACGAATTTTTATATCTTACAAAATTGAAGCAAAATTCTTTTATTTCTGATTTAGAAATAAAAAATGCAAAAAAAAATTTAAAATCCAAAGGTAGATTTGAAAAAATAATTATAAAAATAGATAATTTGAATAATGGTAAACATGTGCATTTTTCTTTAAAGGGTAATTGGATTTTTAAAAAAATTTATATTATTGGTGTTTTATTTGGTAAACATGATTATTCCGCTTTTTATAAAATGCAATCGGGAGATTATTTTGATATTGATTTACATCGTCTCGCAATAGATAAAATTGTAGAAAATTTGAAATTTAAAGGGTATTACAATTGTATTGTAAAAGACGAATTAATTTATAATAAAGATAAAACAATATCTGTTTATATAAAAATTAAAAGAAATAAAAAATTTTTTATTAATAATATAAATTTTGATTTATCACCAAATATTTGTACAGAAAATGAATCCATATTAATTACAAATTTTTTTCAAACAAAAATATTTAAAAATTTAAACAAAAAGATTGCAACAAAAGAAAATATAACCAAGAGTACAAGAAAGTTTTTAAATTATTTAAAATTTTTGGGTTTTGTTAATCCAAAAATAATTATAAAAAAAAATATTTATAAAAAAAATAATTTTTTAGACTTAATTTTTAGTATCAATTTAGGTAAAAAGCAAAAATTAGGATTTGTTGGTAATAAAAATTTTTCAGAAAAATATATACGACAAAATTTTTTAGGAACAGATTACCCATCATGGTTTTTTACACCTGAAATTATAGCGCAGGAACTTTTCGATAATTATTATAAGAAAGGTTATTGGGATAGCGTAATTTTTTATAAAAAGCAAAAAGACGGATCTTTTTTATTTAATATAAATGAAAATTTACCAATAATTATAAAAAATATTTTGGTAAAAGATTTAGAGAACAATTTAATAAAAGAAACAGATATTTTTAAAGAGTTGGAAAATAAAATTTTTGACGAATATTTGTTAAATCAATTTATAAACAAATTAACGAATCGATTTTTAAAACATGGTTTCTGGGATTTTAAAATTTTAGATAAAAGTTTTAAAAAAAATAAAAAAGAAAATAGTTGTGATATTGTAATAACGATTAATAAGGGAGAGCAACGTTTTTTGGGAAATATTAAGATTATTCCGGATTTGAATTTTTTATCAAAAAAATTTTTTGATAAATATCAAAAATTATCAGATCAAGATTTAAAGCCATTTGATTATTATTGGTTACTTGAACAAAAAAATTTTATTTTAAAAAAAATGCAAAAACTCGGATATTGGTATGCACTTGTAGAAACAATATTACAAGAAGTTTTGGTTGATAAAAAAACTAAGATAAATTTGATTTGGAAAATAAATCTTGGTACACAAATTAAGTTTGGACCAACATATTTGCGTGGAAATTCAAAAGTTTCTTTTAAAAAAATTCTAAAAGAAATGAAATTTAAAGAGGGTGATATTTGGGATTCTTTTAATATGGATCTAACTCGTAAAAATTTAAAAAAATTGGATTTATTTAAGATGGTTCAAATAGAACCAAATGAAATAGCTTTAAGTCGAGACACTGGATTTGTTCCAATAAATTTGACATTAATAGATAAAGAGCCTATAGAAGCGGCTTTTAGATTTGGTTATTTTTTAACAAATAAGAACTTTTTATTTAAAAAAGCTTCAACGTATAGAGTAGGAACTTCTTTAATTTTTAATAATCCTACAAATAATTTAGACAAATTTACATTAAATGCCGATCTAACTCGATTTGAAAGAAAGTTTGATTTTGAATACAAAATGTTATCGCCATTTGGAATAAATTTTGATGATTCTCGCGTAATTGGTAAATTAAAAGTCTATTCAAATAAAAGTATTAACCCTGTTGAAGTAGAAAATAGTCAATCTGCATATCAGTCTATTGAAAATGGAATTTTAGTTGGTATTAATAACGAGTTTAAGCGTGATTATTTTTGGCGATTTGGAATTGGAAATGAATGGGTTAGAACGGAAAAAGTTCGTGGCAATATTAATTTGGATAGGCGTCTAATAAATCAGACATTACCGTATTTTTTTATAAGCCCAAGTTTTGTGGTAGAAAAAATTAATGATCATCTTGATATAAAAAAAGGTTCAATAAATTTTGCATCTTTTAGGTTTATGATACCTGAATGTGAAGGTAAGCCTATTGGTAAGTTAACAACTGAGCACTCTTTTTTTATGCCGTTTTACAAAGATATTATTGGGGCATTAAGAATTCGTTTAGGGTATATATTCAATTCTACATTTAACACGATTCAGCCATCGCAAAGATTTTTTTTGGGTGGACCTTTTACCGTTAGAGGCTATGAAAAAGATGCTATTCCGCCGTATGGGGTCGAAGAGTATGTTGATGAATATGGAAAAATAAAGAAAAAATATACAATCCAGGGTGGTAGTGGAATGTTTAATGCCAATTTAGAGTTAAGATTCCCGGTATATAAATTACTTCACGGTGTAATTTTTCAGGATGTTGGCGTTTTAAGTCAGACAGGGTTCGCAGGTTTTAGGGGAAAATGGTATCCATCTACCGGTGTTGGATTAAGATATAAAACTCCAATAGGTTCAATTAGATTTGATCTGGGCTTTAAATGGAAACATTTATTGCCTGATGATACAAATTATTCATGGTACCTAACATTGGGAGAGGTTTTTTAGATTGAACTTCTTTAATTTGTAAATAAATAGTTTATAATAAATTTTTACTGGTTTTTGTTAAATTTAAAATTGAGGGGTAAAAAATGTGCTGTGAATCAGAAAGCCATTGCGAAAAAGGTCAATTGGAACGGCATAATACGATAATAGATGAAATTGTTTGTCATTTGCCAATAGCAATTTTTTCTGTAGCTATGTCTATGGTTGTTCTTAGTTTTTTATATTACGTAAATCCTGCAGAAAATAAGCTTGGGGCATATCGTCTATTTCATAATTTTCACTATTTGCATCTTTTGTTTGCCGCAACAGGAACGGTTTTAACTTTCAGACGTTATTCAAAAAATAAAATGTTGGCAATAATTATAGGTTTTTTGGCGCCGGCATTTTTCTGTACTCTTTCAGATATGATATTGCCATATTTCTCCGGAAGATTACTTGGTGTTGATATGTCTTTTCACTGGTGCTTTGTAAAAAAATTATCAAGAGTGTTGCCATTCGTTTTTGCCGGCATGCTTAATGGATGGTTAATGGCCGATCATGATTCAAATAAACATCTTTTTTATTCTCAGGGGTTTCATTTTTTACATATATTTGTAAGTGCAATGGCTTCTATTTTGTATTTGGTTAGTTTTGGATTTTCCAATTGGTATAACCAAATAGGATTTGTTTTTATTTTATTAATTTTTGTGGTTTTGGCTCCATGTACTTTATCTGACATCGTTGTTCCAATGATTTTTGCCAGAAGAGACAAAAATACTAAAAAGTAGTTTATTTTATAAAAAGTTTTTAAAAAAGTTTAAACTTGCACTTAATTGTGATTTAATGATATTTGTTATATTTGTTTAAACTATTTGGCTTTATCTTTTTTTTGGGTTTTGTGATTATTGTAGAGGGACTTTTGGATGAGGCAAATTCGTTTGGAAAATGTTAGTAAGACATTTGAGGGTGAAGAAATAATTTCCGGATTAAGTTTGGAAATTCCTACCGGAAAGTTTTTTGCTTTACTTGGACCTTCGGGGTGCGGTAAAACTACAATATTGCGTTTGATTGCCGGACTTGAATCGGTTGATTCGGGAAAGATCTATTTGGGCGATCAGGAGATTACACATCAGCCAATTTATAAAAGAAGAATCAATACTGTTTTTCAACAGTATGCTTTATTTCCGCATCTTTCTGTTTTTGAAAATGTTGCCTATAGTCTACGCATAAGAAGAGAAAAAGAAATATTTGTAAGAGATAAAGTTTATGATGCTTTAAAGATGGTTCATTTATTGGGCTTTGATAATAAAAATATAAATAGCTTGTCCGGTGGACAACAGCAGCGAGTAGCTCTGGCTAGAGCAATTATAAGTCAACCTGAAGTTTTATTGTTGGATGAGCCTCTTGCGGCATTGGATCAAAAATTAAAAGAAAAATTATTAATAGAACTTATAGAATTGCAGGACAAACTTAAAACGACATTTGTTTATGTAACGCATGATCAATCAGAAGCTTTAACTGTTGCCGATAAAATGGCGATCATGAATAATGATGGTCACATTGAACAAATTGGAACGCCAAAACAAATATACGAATTTCCCGTATCAAGATTTGTTGCAAATTTTGTTGGCAATACAAATATTATTGCCGGTAGATTGATAGAAACAGATAATCAACAAATGGTAGAGGTAAAAGGGCTTGGAAATATTTTTGTTTTTGCGCCGTCTAAAAAAAATTGGATGATTTCGGGATGCAATTTATTTTTAAGTATTAGACCTGAAAAAATATATATAAGTAAAAAAGAAATTAATGGATTTTCAAATCATCTAATTGGTCGAGTTGATAATATTATTTATTATGGTCGATCTACTCAATATAGCGTGATGTTGAAAAACGGTAAAAAATTAATGGTTTTTGAACAAAATGAAGAACATTTTCCGCAGGAAGTTATTGATTATGACGATAGTGTAAATCTTTACTTTCAAAAAGAAAATATAGTGCTTTTACAGGGATAGTTTGAAAATATGAAATTTTTTAAAAACTTTTCTGTTGCAGATTTACCGTTTATTTTTATTACACCGGCGTTGATATGGCAAATTTTATTTTTATATTTACCATTAAGTGTTTTAATTTTAAATAGTTTTGTTGAATTTGATAATATTATACGATTGTCATTTTTAGCTTATAAAGAAATTTTTAATCAATTATATTTTAGTGTTATTTTTAATTCTTTATTTTTAGCTTTTTCAACGGCATTTATAACTTTTTTATTTGCATATCCTGTCGCCTATTTTATATCTTTAAAAGTAAAAAAATATAAATCATTATTTTTATTTTCATTAATATTGCCTGCATGGACAAGCTTTATTGTTCAGGTTTATGCTTGGTTTTTTTTGCTTAAAAAAGATGGTTTATTTAGTATAATATTTAAATTTTTTGGATTGTTTAAAGATTCTACACATCTATTAAACAATTATTTTGCCGTTCAGGTTGGTATGGCATATTGTTTTTTACCTTTTATGATTTTTCCAATTTATACAGTACTTGAAAAAATGGATAAAAGATTAATAGAAGCTTCACACGATCTTGGTGCTAATAAATTTCAGACATTTATGCGTGTTATATTTCCTATTTCTATGCCGGGAGTTCTTACTGGATTTTTATTGGTTTTGATTCCGGCTTTTGGTGAATTTGCAATACCGGATTTATTGGGCGGTGGAAGAAAAATATATTGGGGAAGTATAATAGTTGAAAAATTTTTGATATCAAGGGATTGGAAGTCAGGTGCAGCTATTACGGTTTTTGGAGTAATCGCTTTGACATGTGCTTTAATTTTTTCATTGATATTGCTTCGAATTGTAAAAAAAATTATGAAAAATAAATAAAGATTGGTTACTATGGTTTTAGGAAAAAGAAAGATTTCTAGATATTTTAGCCCATTATTAGTTGTGATGGCTTATTCGTTTTTGTACTTGCCGATATTTATTCTTATACTTTTTTCTTTTAATAGTTCTTCAGTTTCAATTGAATGGACCGGTTTTTCTATAAAATGGTACCAGAAATTATTTGATTCTCCAGAGATTTGGCAAGCTTTAGGGGTGTCTTTAATTGTTGCTATTTGCGCAACAATTTTAAGTTTGGTACTTGGAACTTTTTTTGTAATATCCGGTAGATGGTTAAATATAGATTTGTTGAGCAATCTTTTTAATTCCGGAATAATTTTACCCGAAATAATTTTGGCAGTAAGTGTTCTAAGCTTATTTGTGTTTCTAAAGATACCACTGGGATTTGGTAGCTTAATTGTGGGACACACTATAATAGGATTAGGTTTTGTTGTTCCAATTGTAAGAGCGCGATTTAAAGAATTGGATCCTGAACTCACTGAAGCTTCTTTAGATTTGGGTGCAGGGTATATTCAAACTTTTTTACATGTTATTTTCCCATTGCTGGTACCGGCATTTGTCGCTTCAGGGTTACTTGTTTTTACACTTTCTTTGGATGATTTTTTAATTTCGTTCTTTTGCTCAAGTCCAACAGTTCAAACTTTATCGGTATATGTTTATTCTATGATCAAAACCTGGGTTGACCCAACGATTAATGCAGTGTCAACTTTATTGCTTTTGGTAAGTAGTATTCTTATTTTACTTTTATCTTATTTAAAAGTTGTTGATAAGGTTGTCTCAAATGAATAATAAAGAAAATATTAATAAAAATTTTTTTTTAAAGCATTTAAATAAATTTATAATAATTTTTATATATATTTTTATATTTGCGTTTTTTCTTTATTTGCCAAATTTTTTAAATTTGTTTTCTAAAAGAGATAATGTAATTAATGTATATACATTTACTGATATGATTTCGCCTGAAACTGCACATGACTTTGAAAAACAAACAGATATTAAAATAAATTTAAAAATTATTATAAATTTATTTAAATGCTTTAAAAAAAAATTTTTATTAATATTTTCT
>JAHIKO010000045.1 GCA_018897535.1 Candidatus Dependentiae bacterium | reverse complement strand
CAATGATTCTTCAGAAGAAAAATAAATTACTTTTTTGTTTTTAGATATTTTGTTCGCTATTTGTAGTAACAATGTTGATTTTCCGATGCCTGGATCTCCGGTTAAAATTATAAAAGATCCCGGTAAAATCCCACCCCCCATAACTCTATCCCATTCGAGATAGCCTGAAATCATTCTATCTTGTGTTTCTGTTTTTATTTCAAACAATTTTTTTAAGTTTATTTTACTTTGATCTATATTGGTTTTTTTACTTAAAAAGTTATTTTCTATATTGTTTTCTATTTTTTCTACAAAGCTATTCCATTCTTGACAGTTTGGGCATTGACCAATCCATCTTGGACTTATGTACTCGCAATTTGTGCATTTATAAAAAATTTTTGTTTTCGCCATTAATTTATATATTCTTTTCGGTATATTTTTTCGCTGGTGTAACTAAAACGGCTTGTTTGTCTATAGAAAAACAATTTCTGCATCTTGCTTCATAGCATTCTTTAGCCCCAACCAAAATTATTGGATCATCATATTTTGCAGGTACACCATTAACAATTCTTTGTGTGTGATGAGCATCTTTACCACAAACAACACAGATTGCTTTTAATTTTAAAACGCTATCGGCTATTGCCATAATTAATGGCATAATTCCAAATGGCTCACCTCTAAAATCCAAATCCAAACCTGCAACAATTATAGTTTTTCCCATATCTACAAGTTTTACTATTACATCAACAATTTCGATTGGAAAAAATTGTATTTCATCGATCCCTATGACTTGAATGTTTTTATTTGCTAGATCAATGATTTTACTAATATTTTCTTTATTGTTATCAATGCTAAATGCCAATCTTTCTTGGCCATTGTGTGATAAAATTGTTGCAGAGCTTTTTCTATTATCTATTTGGTGTTTTATTGTTAAAACATTTTGTTTGGCATATTCTGCTCGGCCTAGTCTTCTCATTAATTCTTCTGTTTTGCCAGAAAACATGGAGCCACAAATTACTTCCAAACGGCCTTTAGGGTTATTCATATTTTTCTCCAGAAAAAAGTGTAAAAAATTTTGTTTTTAGAATAACAAAATTTTTAAAAAGTTTGTTTAAAAATTTAATTATTTTAATTTATAGTTTAAATTAAATATATTTAAAAAGATAAATACGAAAGATTTATATGTTTTATAAAAAAATAGTTTCGATATTTGTAATATACATTTTATTTTTTGTTTCACTATTTTCCAATCTTGTAGAAGTAATAAAAGTGAACCCAAATATTAAGCTTGATATTCGTTATGCAACTAAAAATAATTTTACAGGAAAAGTTGTGTATCCAAGTGCCAGATGTTTTTTACATGAAGAGTTAGTAAAAGAACTTGATTTGATTCAAAAAGAATTGGAAAAAGAGGGGCTAAGTTTAAAAATTTATGATGGATATAGGCCACTTTCAGTACAGAAAATATTTTGGGAGATTTATCCGGTAGAAGGTTTTGTTGCAAACCCATATAAAAATGGCGCATCTAAGCATAATAGGGGCACAGCTGTAGACCTAACTCTTGTAGATTTAAAAACAGATAAAGAATTGGAAATGCCGTCAGATTTTGACGAATTTACACAAAGAGCCCACAGAGATTATTCAAAAATGACAAGCGAAATAGCCAAAAAGAACTGTAAAAAACTTGAAGATTTGATGCAGGCTCACGGTTTTATAGGTGTGCCTACAGAGTGGTGGCATTATAATTGGAAAGACTGGGAACAATATCCTGTACTTGATATTGATTTTGATAAAATAGATTAAGCTAGATTAATTTTTTAGCGTATTCTTGCGCTCTAGCTAAATCTTGCGGAGTATCAATTCCAATAACTTCTTGGTCCGTTTCATTTAATTTTATTTTAAAGCCATAATATAAAAGTCTTAATTGTTCCAATTTTTCAGCATCTTCAAGATAGCAAGTTCCAAGTTGAGCAATTTTACGTAAAGCATTTGCCGTATAAGCGTAAATTCCAACATGTTTATAATAAATTTGCTCAAGATTTTCATTTTTGTCTCTATAAAATGGAATTGTAGATCTGGAAAAATACAAAGCATATCCATTTGAGTCTGTTACAACTTTGGCAATATTAGGGCTAGAAATTTGTTCAGGCAAAAGTATACGTTTTTTTAATGTCCACATATCAGCAACTTCATGATCACATGTCTCAAGCAAACTGTGTAACATATTTGGGGTAATAAAAGGTTCATCGCCTTGCCAGTTAACCCAAATATCGGCTTCTACTTTTCCAGAGTGTATAATTTCTACAAGTCTATCTGTTCCAGATTGGCAGTTTTCACTAGTAAAAATATATTTACCTCCAAAGCTATCTATTAATTTTGCCGTTTTTTCTGAATCTATTGCAAAATAAATTTCTTTAAAAAGAGTTGTTTTGTGTGCTGCATCCCAAGCCCACTCTAATAATGGTTTTCCGGCTAAGTTAGTTAATATTTTTTCTGGAAATCTTGTGGATTTAAGTCTTGCAGGAATTATGCAAACTATATTTTTTTTATTTATCACGTTATATTCTCTTTTTTAGTTTTTTATGATTAATATTAATAACAGGTATATTAGTTCTAAAAATAGAAAAAATAAAATTTTTGTTAACAAAAATTATTTTATATAACGTGATAAATAAAAAAAATATAGTTT
>JAHIKO010000044.1 GCA_018897535.1 Candidatus Dependentiae bacterium | reverse complement strand
TATGGTTAGAGAATTTGTTCTGTTATTCGCATCGTCCCTATTTCTGCCGTCATTGCTGAACCGGCTCGACCAATTACCATTATTGCGGTAAGTACCGGACCAAATTCTCTAACCATAGCAATAAATATAATAGGGCCTATAAATCTTTCAGCACCAAATCTGTGCAGTCCTACATATGATTGAAAAGCCAATACGGCACCAACTGTAATTCCAATTAGTACAACGACGCCAATTGAACCTATTCCTATGTATGACATTTGATAAAAAGTTTTTTTAATTTTTAATTTTGTAGTGAATAATGTGACCAATGATTCGTAAAAAAATAACCCAATTTTTCCGGCTTTATTGCAAACTTCAATAACAACCGTTCCTATAAAATTAATAATATCTATTACCACTATGACACCTTACTATTTTTTTATCCTAAAAAGTACAATTGGTTGGTTTATATATTTTTATTATTTAAACCAACCAATTTCAATTAATTTAATATTTTATTATTTTGTGTCATTTTCAGAAGGTTTTGTATTATTTTCTTGAGAACTTGTTTGAGTCTGACTTGTTGTAAAATGACTAAGTCTTGATTTTGCGGTTTCTTTTGTTTTTAAAATACTAAGGCCAAGTGCTCCAAATATAAATATGGCACCCATTATCCATGTAAGCTTTTCAAAAAAGCTTTGTCCGCCTGAACCACCGAATAGCATTTGTCCTCCGCCGCCAAGCCCGCCAAGGCCCATATCGCCTTTGCCTTGTTGAATTAATATAAACAATGCTAAGAATAAGCTTAGTATAACGAATAATACTATTAAAAAAGTTGTCATTTTAGCCTTTCATTTGTTAAAAAATTTGTTACTAGTCTATATCAAATGCCATATTTTACTATTTTTTCGAATTCTTGGAAATCCAAACTTGATTTTCCTATTAAAAAACCATCTATATTTTTAATATTTTTCAAAAATTTTACATTTTCGGCGTTAACACTGCCGCCATATAAAAGAGTGAAAACTATTTTATTTCTAAGCCCGGAAAAATTTTTATGTAACCAAGAAAATATATTTTCCAAATAATCTTGATCCGGAATTATTCCTGAACCTATTGCCCAGATTGGCTCATAAGCTATTAATAATTCAAGATGATTTAATTTATTATAAGAATTTTCCATTATTTTAAATATTGGATCCAATTGTTTTGTCAACACATCTAGAGTTTTGCCGGATTTTTTTTCTTCAAGCTCTTCACCTATGCATAAAATTGGTGTTATGCCAAAATCTATTAATCTTGAAAATTTATTTGCAATATCAATATTGGATTCGTTAAATTCACGTCTAGTTTCCGAGTGGCCTATAATTGAGTATTTAATACCCAATTTATTAAAGCTTTCTACTGAAATTTGACCGGTAAAATTTCCATTTAAGTGTGTAGAACAATTTTGCGCACCAATGCAAATGTCTGTTGATTTAAATATCTGGTTTATTGAGCTTAAACTTAAAAAAGATGGACATAAAATAATTTTATTTTCTGAATTAGTCAGCTTAATAAAATTATCATAATTTATCGTTGCAAATTTTAATTCTTCAATTGTATCCAAATACATTTTCCAATTTGATATAATTGTAAAATTTTTTTTCATTAAAATTATCATCTCCTTTTTTACTTTATGATTTTTTAGATGTATATTTTCATAAATTAATATTTTTAAATTTTATGATAACTTATTTATTGTTTTTTCCAATAGGTTAGGTAATGAGGTTGGTTGTGATTTTACAAAAAATTAAAAAAAGATTAATTATTTTATTTTTGATTTTGTTTTCGTTTAGTTTAAATGCTTCTCATAATAACAGTAGATATTTTCCATTTTTAGAACGTCCTGCTGAATACATAACAAAAAGAACTTCTCATGTGACGCCTTCTTTATTTTTGACAAATGCAGCAACTGCTTTTGGTCGTGGCGGTGGAAATATTGGTATTCCTGAATTGTATGGAACATATGATTTAAGAGATGTTATTTTTAGTTTGAAACAAGTTAATGGTTCAAGTTATGTTAATCCTATCGAAAGGGAACGTGGACCAAATGATGCATGGATAGATAAATCAATTAGATTTCAAGTTAATAGTAAAATAAGATCTATCGGTTTTTTATTAAATTATGAACAGTATGTAAGAATAAGCGGTCAAAGTTTAAAATTGCCAGGAGTATCTCTGGGCGCATCATTGCCTTTGATGAATGTTGTCGCTAGCGACAATTTTTATTTTTTACCGGAACAATCCGATCCTCAGGTTCAAAATTTAAAAGATGGAGAAGTTGATCAGTTGAATCGAATAAGAAGGATGACAAATGATGATCTTTCTGTGCAAAGTGGAGATTGGATAAAGGCAGGGCTTGGTGATTTAGATTTGCATGCAAGTTTAAATTATAATTGGGATCATAAATTACTTATGCGCAGTATAGATTTAAATTTTCGCTTAGGTGTTGTTATTCCTTCATCCGTATATGCAGATATAAACTATCCGGCATCGGTATCTTTTATGGGTGATGGGCATTGGACATCGTATTTTGATGTTATTCCTGAATTTGAATTAAAGCCTGATTGGAAAGTAGGATTGATTTTAGGTTTTATGTATCAACTTGATAATACAAAAATTTTTAGAATTCCGGTTTATCAAGAACCCGCACCATTTAGTGCATTAATAACAAATTTAAAAATCGATCCGGGTTTAACATTTAAAATTTCTCCATATTTTACTGCAGAAAATTTAACTGACGGTGTTGATTTTCAAGTGCGATATACTTATTTAAAACATAATAAAGATAAATGGATAGATGATAGAAGCGGAAGCTTTGTAAAAAGTTATTTAAATCAAACTGTTGGCACGCAGCCATGGACAGGAAAAACATTAACTCAGGCGGATATAGATAATAATATTTCAACAAAAAAAGATTTAACAAAATGGACTATGCATTATATTTCTTTAGAGCTATTATATGATTCTAAAGAGGCTGGAAATAATTGGATTCTAGATCCAAAAATTTTTATAAATTACGATTACCAGTTTAGTGGAAATGGTTGTAGTAAGACTCATCAGTTTACATTAGGTGTTCAAGCTCAGTTTTGATGGAGAAAAATTATGAAATTTTGGCCAGCGACTAAATTATTTAGTCTTTTTTCCAATGATCTAGCTATAGATCTTGGAACTGCAAATATTGTTATTTATGTCAGAAACCAGGGGGTTGTTCTTGATCAACCTTCCGTTGTTGCTGTAAAAGCATCAACAAATGAAGTTTTAGCGGCAGGAAATAAGGCAAAAAAAATGTTAGGAAAGACACCTGAAAGTATTGTTGCCTGCAGACCCGTAAGAGATGGTGTTATTGCCAATTACGAACTTACGGAAAGCATGCTTCGTTATTTTATAAGTGAAGTTCATAACAATAGAAAAACACTGGTTCGTCCAAGAATGATTATTGGTGTTCCGTCTGGAATTACGCAAGTTGAACGACGTGCAGTAGAAGATTCTGCAAGACAGGCAGGTGCTCGAGAAGTTTATACAATTATGGAGCCGATGGCTGCGGCAATTGGTGCCGGTCTTCCTGTTGAAGAACCTGCCGGAAATATGATCGTTGATATTGGCGGTGGAACTACTGAAGTTGCAATTATATCTTTAAAAGATGTTGTTTTTAGTAAATCTGTTCGAGTTGGTGGCGATGAAATGGACAGATCTATTGTTCAGTATGTAAAAAGAAAATATAATCTTTTGATTGGTGAAAGAACGGCTGAAGATATTAAGATTAAAATTGGTACGGCAGTTCTTACTGATGAACGGAAAAGAGAAGAAGTTAAGGGGCGCGATTTAATAACAGGTGTTCCTAAAACTGTAATTCTTTCTGATTCTGAAGTTTTTGAAGCATTGGCTGAGCCTATAGCGATTATTATTGAAGCTGTACATGCTGCTTTGGAAAATGCACCACCTGAATTATCATCAGATTTGGTTGATAGAGGTATTATGATGGCCGGTGGAGGATCTTTGCTTAAAAATTTAGATGTTTTAATATCTAAAGAAACCGGTTTGCCTGTAAAAGTTGCTGAAAATCCATTGTTATCAGTTGTGCTTGGTGCAGGAAAAGTTTTGGATGCTTTAGATTTTTACAAAGAGGCTTTGTTAAAATAGGTTTTGCATGTTGGCTTTCCGTCGTATATTGATTTTATTAACGCTTTCTTTATTTAGTTTTGGTATTTATGCAAAAAAATATAATTCTAAAAAAGAAAGCGTTTCTGTTTTAGAACAAAAAAAAGAAGTAAAAAATAGTAATGATTTTAAATATGTAATATTTGATATTAGTAACGTATTTTGGGAAAAGACGTTATATGAAATATTAATGTCTTTAAAAAAAAAGATACATATCCCATTTAGCGGTTATGTGGATCTTTTAGAGTGTGGAGTTTCTTATGCTTTTGGTAATTTGGATGCAAAAAAAGGCTATGAAACATTGTTTAAGCATATGAAAAAAATGCCGCAAGCAGATGTAGCAGCCAAATGTAATTTAATTTGGGAACAAGATTGTAAAAATTATATATACGAAGATGCTGATAGATTATTTAAAAAATATAAATCTGAAGGAAAGATTTTAATCGCTGTTGATGCAGGTATTTCTGAGCTTTACACTGAGTTTTTAAAAATTTATAAATTTGATTATATTTTTGTTTCAAAAATGGAATATAAAGATGGCGTTTCTACAGGCAAACTTGATGGAGAGCCATGTTCTAATAAGTATAAATACGAAATTATTAAAAATCTTATAGAAAATAAATTACATGGTTCTTTAAAAGAAGCAATTTTTTATGCCAATAGTCATAATGATATACCATTATTGGAACATGTTGGAAAACCAATTACCGTTAATCCCAATAAGAAATTATTAAAAAAAGCAAAAAAAGAAAATTGGCCAATTATTGAATTTAAAAAACTTCTAAAAAGTAATTAATATTTTTTTAAAATTTAATTTTCAGTTTCTTTTTTTTCTGGTTGTTCTAATTTTTTATCCAAATATTTAGCTAATTTTCTAAGATTATTTGCAGTGTTTTTCAATGTTTTTGTCCTGGTTTCTATATTCTTCATAGTATCAAAATGTTCTGTAACTAGTGTTGCTATTAATTTTGTTGCTGCTTGTATAGCAAAATGAATTTTTATTCCATCTTCTTCCATTCTGAATGTATCACTTAGATTTCTCATTTTTATATCTACAATGCCGTCGATAGGATTGGTATTATTGAGATATAAATAATTTTCTAGATATTTCGTTAAGATATCAGTTGCTGTTTCGTTTGGATTATTCATACTATTTAAATTTGTGATTGCAGAAAAAATAAATAAAAATGAAAAAATAATTTTTTTCATAAAAGATATTCCTTTGTTGAATTTAAAAAAATTTTAAATTAATTTTTTAACGCTAATATCGACTTGGATAACCTCTATCGCAGTCGTCTAGAATGTTGTTTAAAAAATATTGACTAGCTTTATAAGTTTTTGAAAGCTCCCTCTTTAATTCTTTAATTTCATTCGCTTGTTGTGATATAATATCCAGTAATAACTCAATGCAATCCGTATAATTCTGATTTTTTAAGGAAACAACAGCTTTTTCAGCCAAATCTTTTATATCTATTATAGATATGTTTTTTAATAAATTTTCTATTTTAGTTGAATTTTCAGAATCATCGCTAGATGTTGAGTCGTAGCTAGATGACGAATCGTCATCTTCTTTTAACATTGCATTTACATTAAAAGATACAGATAATATTAACGAAAATATGTAGACATATTTTTTCATGGGCATAACTCCTTATTTTATAGGGTAATTAATATTTTTGTATTTCTTCAAAATCATCAAAGTGAAACTTTTCACCTTTAACCAAATGATAATTTTCATGACCTTTGCCAAGTATAGCAATTATACTATTTTTATTCGATATTTTTACGGCGTAACTTATAGCTTCGCTTCTATTTTCTAAAACAGTAATTTTTTTAAAATCTTTTTTATCGATTCCTGTTAATATTTGATTGATTATTTCTTTAGAATCTTCAAATCTAGGATTGTCATCTGTGATTATTACATGATCTGAGTATTTTACGGCAATATTGCCCATTATTGGACGTTTTTCTGTGTCTCTATTTCCGCCACACCCAAAAACTGTAATTAAGTTTTTAGTTAATGGTCGTAATGTTTTTAGAACCTCTTCCATTGATGATGGGTTATGAGCATAATCAACAAATGCATGGGATTTATTTTTTAAAACATGCATTTGTAATCTTCCCGGCACTCCCGGGAAAGTTTTTATTGCATTTAATATTTTTTTATCGTCTAACCCCAAATTTTTGCAGATCAAGTATGACATATAAAAATTATAAAGATTAAACTTACCCGGCATATGCTTTGGTACAATTTTTTTTATTAAATCAAAATTTTTGGAGCTTAACTTGTTTATATTTAGTTTGTTTTTAAATTTTTCAAAAGCTTTTTTTCCCCAAATATTATCTGTGTTTATAACGGCGTAAGAGTTTTTTTTAAGTTGCTTAAATATTTTTTGTTTTGCTTTAAAATAATTTTCTATTGTTTTATAAAAATCCAAGTGTTCGTGTGCTAAATTTGTAAATCCTATGGCATCAAATTTTAAACCATATGTACGATTTAAGCTTAAAGCATGCGAAGAGACTTCCATGATTAAAAAGTCTATTTTTTGATTTTCGCATTCGGCTAAAAACATATGCAAAAAATCACTTTCAGGTGTTGTATTTGTAGATAAAATTTGGTTATCCAATATTTTATTTACTATTGTACCG
>JAHIKO010000043.1 GCA_018897535.1 Candidatus Dependentiae bacterium | reverse complement strand
CTATAGAAAATATAAAAAATAATTTAATAAATCCAGAAAAATTAATTTTGTTAAAAATAAACAAGTAACATAAAATTTAAATTTATTTATTATATTGTTATTTTTATTTATACTTCTAAAAATTAACTTTTTAAAATTTAAAAATAAAAAGGATATCTCATGTTAAATTTTATATTTAAATCACCGGCCTGGGTTTTAATAACTCAATCAGATTGGATGACAAAAATAATATTATTAGGCTTATTTGCACTTTCTATTGTTTGCGTTGCAATAATAGTATTCAAATACAAAGAATTAAAAAAACAAAAACTTGAACTAATAGATCTTTTCAAAAATATACGAAATATAAATAATCTAGATAAACTTGTTGAAATCTTACAAACCAATAAACATTTTATAGGTAATCAATTCTTAATAAATAATTTAAGCGATTTAAAGCAATTAATGTCAGAAAAAACTGATTCAACATTAACAAATCAAAATTTCGAGCAATTAGAGATGCTTTCCAATCAGCATATAGACCAAATACTATCAAATAGTGAACAATATTTACCAATACTGGGTACAAGTTTTGCAATATCTCCATTAATTGGATTATTTGGAACTGTGTGGGGTTTAATACACGCTTTCGTAAATATTAGTAATGAAAAATCTGCCGATCTAGCAATTGTTGCTCCCGGTATAGCTGAGGCACTTACAACAACATTAGCAGGTTTAATTGTTGCTATTCCAGCAATGGCTGCATTTAATTATTTTTCAAATGAAATTAGAAGACAAGAACAGATTCTTTTAAATATAACTGACAGATATTTAAATATATTAAAAATTACATATCTTAAATAGGAGGTTTTTATGTCTAAATTTAGAGATAAAAGAAATAAAAGAAAAAGATATGTCGAAATGCCGGCACTTGTTCTTACACCGCTATTGGATACCGCATTAAATCTACTGGTTATATTTATGATTTCAGCTCCAATTATTCAAACGGGTATAAAAGTTGATTTACCTTTTGGTAAAAGCAAAGAAGTTGGAACGCAACAAGAATTGGTGGTCACATTAAGTAAAGATAATAGAATTTTTTTCAATAGTTATCCAATCAAGATAAACGATCTTGTTGATTCAATAAAAAAAGCCATAGCTCAAAAGGATGATTTACCTGTTTATGTAAAAGCCGATGAATCTGTAGCTTATGGTAAAGTAATTGAAATCGTTGATCAGTTAAAATTTGCCGGGGTTAAGTATGTGGCAATGTCAACAAGACCCGTATCTTAATATTAAAATATGAAGAATAAATTAACAAGAAATTATCTAATAGGTTCTGCAATAACCCACCTAATAATAATTTTAATTGCACTTTTTGCGACACACTCCAATAAAAAAATAAATAAACAATTTTTAGTTTTTGGTGCACACTCAAAAAGGCAGTCTCTAGCATTATTCAAATCGCATAAAGATTTTACTCAAACAGATTGGTATGCCAAAAGGCTCTCTCAAGAGTCAAAAGCAAGAAAAACAAGAATAGAACGTAAAAATAAAATTAAGAATAATAAAAAAAAATTATTACAAGAAAAAACACGAACAAAAGCATCCACAAATAATTTAAACAAAAAAAATAACACTTCTTTTAAAGAAGAAATAAAAAAAGAGAAAAAATTACCAAAGAAGCAAAAGCTTGCAGAAAAAATTATAGAACAAAAACAAGAGCCTGCAAAAAAGATTGAACCTGAAGTAATATCTCAAAAGATTGAACAACCTAAAGATATTGAGTCTGAAAATATAGAACAAGAGCAACAATTGTTACAAGATCAACCGGATGACGAAATGCAGATAAATCTTTTAGGCGAAGATGATCAAGAAATAATAAAATATCAAGAAAGTATTCAAAAAGAAGTTTCCAGATTATGGCATCCACCAATAGGAGTTCCAAAAGGATCGGAGTGCATTGTAAGATTTTATATTGATAACAGCGGCAATGTTGAAAAATATGAAATAATGCAAAAATCCAATATTTTAATTTATGATTTAAGTATCACTCAAGTTGCGAAAAAATTTAAATTTGAAGAATCATTATGGGGCAAAAATTTTTCAATACACTTCAGACAGTAGATATAAATTTTTAGGAGAATAAATGTATTTGATATCAATAAAAAAACTTTTACTAATAATATTGTTATTTACAGTCAAAATAAGTGCCGTGACTGATTTACTGTTTGACGTTAACGCTTCAAATATCCAAAATGATAAAATCAAATGTTTAATACTTTTAGTTGGAGAAGAACCAATTAATCCCGATATAAAAGCACAAATATCAAAATTTTGTCAGACTATAGAATATGATATTAAGTTTTCAGACCAAATTGAAACTGAGCTAAAAAAAGCAAAAACTTTGCCACTTGATCAAACTGAAAAAAATTTATTTGAAAATGGTACAAGTCTATGTTTATATATAAAAGATAAAAATCTTAATACAAAAGAAATTGAATTAAAAAATCTATCAAATTTAACTACAATTTATAAAAAAGATTATGAATTTAAAAAAGAAAATTTAATCAAAACAGCACATAAAATAGCTGCTGATACATTGCCATTACTCACAGGAGAACAATCAATAAGTCAATATTATATAGCATATTCAAAAATGATTTCAAATACGCAAAAAAATATTTGCATTGCAGATTATTCATGTAATTTTGAAAATACAATAATTTCAAACAACAAAATAAATGTTGCACCGAGTTGGCACACCAAATTACCAATAATCTATTATTCTCAATTTGATACTAAAAAAATAAATTTAAAATCGTTTAATTTAAAAAATAAAAATAATAATTTAATTTGTGCATATGAAGGCTTAAATATGCAACCGTCTTTTTCAAAAGATGGCTCAAAAGTTTCTCTGTGCTTATCGGGTGGCAGAAATTCGGAAATATATCTTTACGATACTCAAGTAAATAAAAAATTTAATAAAACGGTGTTTAAAAAAATGACAAATAATAAAGGCACCAATGTATCTCCATGTTTACTTGAAAATGATAATTTAATATTTTGTTCAGACTATGAAACAGGATTACCTCAAATTTATATTTTGGATAAAAAAGAAAATACAACAAAAAGACTTACCAATGGTCAAGGATATTGCGCAGCCCCATCTTACTGTGAAAAAAATAATTCAATTGTATATTCCAGACAAGTAGATGGCATATTTCAGTTATTCACATTAAATATTAATGACAAAGTAGAGAAACAAATAACTTTTAATTTCGGTAATAAACATGAACCGGATTTCTCACCATGTGGCAATTATATACTATTTGCCTACGATTTCGAATATACTAAAGGCAGACAAACACAACAAATCGCAGTTTTAAACATAAATAGCGGAAAAATAAGAGTTTTAACACAAAGTCATGCGCCCAAAAATTATCCAAAGTGGAGTAAAAGTCCAATTTCAGTTTAAAAACTAAGTTTTAAAAATAAAAAAATTGTTTTACTTTTTTATTTTTAATAATCTAGTAATATTAGATAATCAAAATATTTGTCTAAAATAAAAATAAATTTTAATTAAATAAAGGTTAATTAATTATGGCAAACAAAAAAAAACCTTCTTTTTTCAATTCTAAAACACCGGATTCCAATAAAAAGGGCCCTAATGCTTTATGGCTACTCTTTGTATTCATTGGAATTGGTTTAGCGTATCTTTTTTGGTATAACAGTACAAACAGACAAATAGATAAGATTAATTATACAGAATTATTAACAATGATTCAGTCTGAAAAAATAAAATCTGTTGTTATTAGTGAACAATATATTAAAGGTGAATTAAAAGATGGTAAAATTTTTGAATGTTATATCATACCATCTGAAAAATTATGGGATTCTTTTAAAGAAAAAAATATAGATATTACTGTAATGCCAACAGAAAAACAAAGTTGGGGCGGATTTATATTCATATCACTGTTACCATTACTTTTATTATTTTTATGGTTTATGTTTATTCGCCAAAGCCAAAGCGGCCAAGGTGGAACCGGTAAAATATTTAATGTTGGCAAAAGTAAAGCGAAATTCTTCTCACCAAATACCATAAATGTAACATTTCAAGATGTTGCCGGTGTACAAGAAGCAAAAGAAGACTTAAAAGATATTGTGGATTTTTTAAAAAACCCGGCAAAATTTGAACGTTTAGGCGCAAAAATACCTAAAGGCATACTTTTGACTGGTGCTCCCGGAAACGGCAAAACTCTTTTAGCAAAAGCTGTCGCTGGAGAAGCTAGTTGTCCATTTTTTAGTATTTCCGGTTCAGACTTTGTAGAAGTTTTTGTTGGCGTTGGTGCATCAAGAGTGCGTGATTTATTTGCGCAGGCAAAGAAAAATTCTCCATGCATAGTATTTATAGATGAAATTGATGCTGTAGGTAGACAACGAGGCATTGGTCTTGGCGGTGGAAACGATGAAAGAGAGCAAACATTAAATCAATTATTAGCCGAAATGGATGGATTTTCCACAGAGCATGGGGCTGTTATTATTTTAGCAGCAACCAATCGACCGGATGTTTTGGATAGGGCACTTTTAAGACCCGGAAGATTTGATAGAACAATAGAAGTTCCATATCCTGACTTGGATAGCAGAAAAAAAATATTGGAAGTTCATACCAAAAATGTAAAATTAAATCCTAATGTTGATCTTGAAAAAATAGCTCGCGGCACACCCGGATTTTCCGGAGCTGATCTTGAAAATTTAATAAATGAATCAGCTCTTATTGCATCAAAAGCAAATAAAGCAGATGTTGAAATTAATGACTTCGAAATAGCTAGAGATAAGATAATGCTGGGTGCAGAAAGAAAAACTTTAGGATTAACAGATAAAGAAAAAGAAAGAACAGCTTATCACGAAGCCGGACATACTTTATTAAACTTATTATTACCAAACACAGATCCATTTCATAAAGTAACAATTATACCAAGAGGACGCGCCTTAGGCGTCTCATGGTCTTTACCTGAAAAAGATCGTGTTTCATTTACAAAATCTGAAATGTTATCAAAAATTATGGTATTAATGGGTGGTAAAATATGTGAAAAAGTATTTTTAAATGAAGAAACAAGCGGAGCTTCTAATGATATAGAAGTAGCAACAAACATAGCTAGAAAAATGGTAACTCAATATGGAATGTCGAGCCTTGGGCCAATAACATTTGATGACACAAAAGAGCATCCATACCTAGGCAGAGATATTCAATCTACGCCTAGACACTCTGAAAAAACAGCCCAATTAGTAGATGAAGAAGTAAGCCATATAATTAAAAATTGCTACAAAGAAGCTGAAGTTTTAATTACAGAAAACAAAGAAAAATTAGAACTTTTAGTAAAAAAATTGTTAGAACAAGAGACTTTACAAGCAGAAGAAGTTTATACACTTTTGAATATAACGCCAAGAATAACCCATGCTTGGAAAAATAACGAAAAGTAAGTAAAATAGGTGTTTTAAAAAAACAGTTTTTCTGTTAATATATAAGACATTAAGATTGTTATTACCACTAAAAATTAAAGTTATGCGTTGAAAGGACACTTTAAAAATGGCAAATATATGTGTTATCTGCGATAAGCGACCACAAGTTGTAAATAATGTGAGTAACGCAAACAACAAAACCAAACGATGGGTATATCCGAATGTTCATGCAATAAGATATACGCTAAAAGGACAAAAAAATGTTCTACGTGGTTCTGTTTGTGCTAAATGCTTAAAATCCGGAAAAATAGAAAAAGTTGTTTAATTTATAAAAGGTTTATTGATCATGGCAAATTTAAAGTCATCAAAAAAAAGAGCTAAAACTAACGAAAAAAAAAGAAATATAAATTTAACTAGAAAATCAGAGATAAAAACTATTATAAAGAAATATAGTGAAGCGATAGCAGAAAAGAATCTTACAGCAGCTAAAGATTTATTGAACATTGCTGAAAGTAAAATCGCTAGAGCTGCAGGTAAAGGCCTATTTAAGAAAAATGCAGCAGCTAGAAAAGTCAGCAGACTTACACAAAAACTTGTTGCTATTCAAAAATAGGCACGTTTTATGTTGGTGGTAATGAAGGCGGAGAAAAAACATGATGAAATCCGGAACAATTGTTTTGGTCGTCGATTCTGTTGATAAGGCAGTAAAGTTTTATACTGAGAAACTGTTTTTTGACATTATCGAATTATCTGTAGAAAAAAATGAAGGGGCCGAAGATATTATTTCTTATGCACACATAAGAAAAGGCAAATGTTTTATTATCTTCAGAGCCCCACACATTGAAGAACTTGCGGAATTTAGTTTCATCAAGAGATGTTCAAGCCGTAGCGTTGGAATATTTGCTGAAATGAAAAAAGGCATAGAAAAATATTACAATAAATGTGAACAAAAAGGCCTACAAATAATTTCACCACTCAAAGACAGTTCTTATGGTTATAAAGAATTTTCACTAAAAGATCCATTCGGCATCAAAATTACATTTGCTCAACCACTGGAATTATATAAAACACCTGAAGAATTTTTACATTCAGGAATATCCAAAAAAGATGTCTCTTCTGATTTTGCAAAAAATAAAGAATTACAAGAAAAAATGATTAAGTACTTAAAGAGTTTTGGAATTCTACGAAGAGCTTCAAAAAAATATACAAAGCTTTGGCTAAAAAAAGCTAAGTAAAAAATTAAATTTAGGCGGTTTCATACCGCCTTTTTTATTTTAAATTTTCTAAGGATAATCTCTTTTAATATTTCTATATCTTTTATATCTTTTTCAATCTGAACTTTATATGCATATTTTAAAATTTCACCCATTTTAGGCCCCTGTTTAATATATTTTAATAACTCTCTACCCATCAAAATTGGTTTTTGTGGTCCATATTCTATTTGTGCTTTTTTTATATTAAATAAAAATTTATTATATATATCTTTATCATAAAGCATAATATCTTCATGTTTCACAAAAGCTCTTTTTAATGGTTTTGTTGATTTAGAATTTCGGCCTCTAATATCTATTAAAAACATTAACCCCAAATGCCTTAAATTTAAGTTTGGGGCTAATTTTAAAGCTAAACGCTTATATGCGCTCAATTTTGTTTTGGATCTTATTAAATCTATAATTCTCGTGTGATACAAAACTAACTTACAAACAGAATCTATTAAACATTTATTATTTGTAATGCGTTTTAAAAATTTTTTAGCAACTGCAACCCCTGCTACTTCATGACCTTTACATGAAAAAGCTTCGTCTGTAACATAGGGCTTTCCAAAATCGTGACATAACGCGCCAAGCATAATTAAAAATTTTTCATTTTCATTTTCATATAATTCTAAACTTGCAGCAGCATCAAGAGCCTGCATAGTGTGCTCAAAAACATCACCTTCAGGATGATAATATTCTTTTTGTTTAACTCCAATTAAATTATAAATCTCGGGAAACAATTCTTTTAATCTATTAATTTCGCCCAGCCATCTAAACCCTAATGATGGCGATTTTGATTTTAATAAAAGTTTTTTAATTTCATCAAAAATTCTTTCTCTTGATATATTTTTTTTATTTTTAAAATCTTTTAAATTTATTTTTTTACAAAGTAAATTAAGATTTTTATCCGGCTCCATTTCAAATCTTCCAATAAATTGCATAACTCTAAAAAAACGTAAAGGATCTTGTACAAACAATTTTTTATCTACATATCTTAATTTTTTTTCTTTTATATCTTTAAAACCACCAAATGGATCTATAATAATATTTTTAAAAATTATATTTTTTTTCAAGCTTAAAACATCTTTTAAATTTATAGCCATTGCATTCATTGTAATATCACGTCTACGTAAAGCATCTTCTATTTTCATATCCGGATTTATGTTAACTTTTGGTTTTCGTCCTATTGAGTCAGTTCTGGGCAATGACCAATCAATATCGTATCCATCAATGTGTAAAACACCAAAACTCTTACCTATTAATCTTACATGTCCAAATTTTTGTAATATAGTTTCAAGTTGCCTAAGAGATATTTTATGTATTTCTATGTCTATATCTTTTATCGTTTTTTTTAACACTAAATCGCGAACCACACCGCCAACCAAATATGGCGTAGCTCCATTTTTTATAAGCATAGCCAAAATTGGCCGTATTTTTTTAATAATCTCTAACAAATTTTTCATTTTAATACCTTAAAGCTAAAATTTTATTTAAATAAAACAAAAATAGTATAAAAAATACTTGCTCTTTTTATACAGTTTTTTTAATATTTACAATATTAAAGTTTATTATTAATGTTTTAATAACTTTTGGGGCTATAGTTCAGTTGGTAGAACGCATGAATGGCATTCATGAGGTCACCGGTTCGACCCCGGTTAGCTCCACCAGTCTTCGCTCTAACGAGCTACGACTGGCAGGCCAGCAATATATGAAAAAAGTTTACAAAATTTGGTGATATTGCGAAATAGTAAATTAGAGCCAAACTTAGAGCTAAATTAATTAATTGTTAAAAAGTGGGGAAAAATGGAGCAAAATACGAAATATTTTATCATGTCTATTTCTATATCATTTGCATTCTTAACATTTATTTTTTTTAACTTTTATCTAAAAAATGATTTTCATACTTCAATTTTAGCAACTATGGTTTTGTGGGCTTTCTATATTTTATGCATACCCGGTTCTCATGGAAAATTAATTCTAGGAGCACCATATAAATTTATTACAAAAAAAACGCTAAAATATCCCGAATTAATAGTTTGGCCACTGGCTGCATTTTTTACAATTTATTCTGTATTATTTTTTAAAAATATATATTTTATATCTGCTTTTACAAATCTATTTTATGTAACAATAACAAATCCATGGCCACATTGGTTAATATTTTTTGTGTCCGGCTTTGGCACTTTTTATCGTTTTATAATTGGTTATGACAAATTTTTCGCTAACAAATATCTTCATTACACATTAAGAACAATAATAATAATCTTTAGTTGTTTTATATTATTTCAATTATCATACAAAGAACTAATTATTTTACTCAACATTTTGGCTTAAATATTCAAGGAAAACAAATGCTTACCATACCTCTTTCCGGTATAAAAAAAATTGAAAGTATTGCTCAAAGCAGCAACGAATATATCTCACTATCTCAAGGTGCTCTAAAAGTTGGCGGTATACCAAAAGAAATAAAAACTCACTTACAAAATATTTTAAATACGGATAAAACAGATTATTACCAAAGTGCCTGGGGAATTTTGCCACTAAGAGAACGTATTTCTAAATTTATTTTTGATCAAGATGGTATTAAAGTAGATACAAACCAAATAATAGTTACTCACGGATGCATAGGTGCATTATCTACTCTATTTTTAACTTTATTGGAACCGGGAGATGAGGTAATAATACCCGAACCAACTTATCCTGCTTATGATAAACTAACAAAATTGGCAAGAGCAAATTCAATATTTGTATCAATGACCAATGATCAAAAAAATTCAAATCAACAATGGTATTTGGATATTGAAAAAATAAAAAAAGCGACAACATCAAAAACAAAAATTTTAATATTTTCAAACCCATGGAATCCATTGGGTATAATTATAGATGAACAAACAATTAAAGAATTGTTGGATTGGTGTGAACAAAATAAAATCTATTTAATTATTGATGAAGCATATAAAGATTATGCTTTTGACAAATCTTATAAATCAACTGTTAAATTTGTAACTAAATCTGAATATTTTATAAACGTAAATACTTTTTCAAAAAGTATGGGTATGAGCGGTTGGAGAGTTGGATATATGGTAATTCCAAATAGTTTAAATATTGCGGTTGGATCAATGCAAGATGCTTTATTAAATTGTACCAACATCCCATCTCAACATGCAGCTCTTTATGCATTGGATCATTATGAATTTACAAAAAAATTTCATGACCAAACTGAAATTAATCTAGATATAACATGTGAAAAATTAAAACCATTGGTAGAAAAAAATATTTTTTCATATCAAAAACCAATGGGTAGTTTTTTTATATTTTTAAAAACCCAATATGATGATTCGGAAAGCTTGGTTCTTGATATATTAAAGCAAGCAAAAGTATCTCTTATACCCGGAAAAGATTTTGGTGACAGCGGAAAACAATTTATAAGATTATGCTTTGCAAGAGAAGCAAATATATTAATAGAAGGTCTTGATCGAATTACTAAATATTTTTTATAAATTAGATTCACAAAAATAACTAGAGAATAAAATGTACAAAAAAAAACGCATATACACTTTATGGGCATCGGTGGAATAGGAATGAGTGGCCTTGCTGAAATATTAAAGCTTCAAGGTTACAATATCTCCGGATGCGACAAAGATACAAATTCTTCAATAATAGAACATCTTAAAAGTATTGGTTGCTCCATTTACCAAAATCACAATACAGAACACATCACCAATGCTGACGTTTTAGTTTGTACTACAGCTATTAATAAATCAAATGAAGAAGTTAATACGGCATTACAAAAAAATATTCCAGTTGTACACAGATCTTTAATTCTTGCAGAACTTATGCGCACAAAATATAGTATTGCAGTATCCGGCGCACACGGGAAAACTACTACTACATCTATGATTTCACACATATTACTTGAATCAAATATCGATCCAACAATAATTGTAGGTGGAATATTAAAAACTATTTCTAAAAACGCTCATTTTGGTAAAAGTGATTTTTTAGTAGCAGAGGCTGATGAATCAGATAGATCTTTTTTGAATTTATATCCAACATTAGCAGTTATAACAAATATAGATAAAGAGCACTTGGAAACTTATAAAGATCTAGAAGATATAAAACAAACTTTTATAAAATTTTTAAATAAATTACCTTTCTTTGGTAAAGCTTTTTTATGCATAGATAATGAAAATGTAAAATCTCTTTTACCAATTAAAAATATAAATGCTATTACTTATGGTTTTACACAAGATGCAAATATAATGGGTGAAATTATAGAAACAACAGCCAATGGCTCGACATTTAATATTTATTTTAATAAAAATTTTATTGGCCAAATGAATTTAAATATTGCCGGAAGACATAATGTTTTAAATGCTCTTGCCTCTATAGGTATTGCATTAGAATTAGATATTCCATTAAAAAAAATACAAGACGCTTTAAAAACCTTTAAAGGCGTTGTTAGACGCTTTGAATTTAAGGGAACTTATAATAAAGCTG
>JAHIKO010000042.1 GCA_018897535.1 Candidatus Dependentiae bacterium | reverse complement strand
TGTCTTTATCAAGAGCTACAACTTTAACTTCTATTTGATCGTTAACATTGTAATGTTTCGAAAGATTTGTAATTCTTTCAGTCCATGAAATTTCAGATATGTGTACAAGACCTTCAACGCCTTTTTCTACTTCTACAAATAGGCCGTAGTCAGTAATACTTGAAATTCTACCCTTAATAATACTTGCAACAGGATATTTTTTATCGATTTCTGCCCATGGATTATCAAATAATTGTTTAATACCAAGGGATATTTTTTCAAATTCTTTGTCGAAAGAAAGAACTTTTACAGTTACTTCATCGCCAATTTTTAGCATTTCGCTAGGGTGTGTAATTCGTCCCCATGACATGTCTGTAATATGTAAAAGACCATCAATTCCACCAACGTCAACGAATACACCATAACTTGTAATGTTTTTGACGATACCCTGAATAACTTGGCCGATTTCGATATTTTCAAGGGCTTTTTTCTTATCAACTTGTCTTTGTTCTTCTAGATATTTACGTCTGGACATTATGACGTTGCCACGTTTTTTATTTACTTTTAAGATCTTACCGGTAACTTCTTGACCTACAAATTGATCAAAATTTGTAATTCTTTGTGTGTCTATCTGTGAACCTGGCAAGAAAGCAGGAATTCCAATGTCAACGCTAAGTCCGCCCTTAACCTTGTGTGTTACAACACCGGTTACAGGTTCGTCTTTTTCAGCTAAATTGGCAATAATTTCCCAAGCCTTGATAGCTTTGGCTTTTTGATAAGAAAGAACAACGTTTCCGAATTCATCTTCAACGCGATCCAATATAACGTCTATTTCATCATTTACATTAAGTCTTTTAAGCTCAATTTCAGAAAATTCATAACTTGGTATAAAACCGTCTGACTTATAGTCAATACTTATTGTTACACCGTTATTTTCTTTATGTAAAATTCTGCCTTTAATTATTTTACCAACTTCAAAATTGTGTAAAGTTTCTTTATAAAGAGCAGAGAGATCTTCAAGTTCTTTTTCATTTAATTGAAACGTTTCATCAAGAAGCTCTGTATTAAGAAGAGGAGATATTAATTCTTCGTTAGAATTATTTTGCATCTAATCGATCCTTACGTAACATCAAAAACATTTTTTATTATAGATACTGTTTATTGATGGTTAATGGGTTAAACATATATATAAAACAATACAAAAGATTGTACCAGATAATTATTTCTAATGCAATGGCGGGCAGAGTTTTATTGACTTTTTATAAGACAATTGATTTTGAAATTATAAACTGATTCCAGGGCAGTTTTTTTTTCTTTTTGTATATTTAATAGTTTTACTTTTTTTAAATTTATATTTTTCTCCAAATTTTGGGCAAAAATAGAGATTTCTTCTTGTTTTAAGCTTTGGCCCAAAAGCAATAGTTGTTTTTTATGTTTAGCATTTTTATCAAAAGCTATTTTTGTTAATTTAGTTTGTTTTGGAAGTATTTGGGGTAAGCTCGATAAAATTGAGTATAATTTTTGGTTTTTGATTTTATGCAGATCTATTTTTTTTATGTTTTTTGCCAAATTTTCGTTTTTGGCAGTTAAATCTTGTTTGATTTTTAGTTCTTTTTTAATCGTTTGCGTTTGGAGCGAAATAGCATTTATTTGTGTTTCAAGATTTTTAATTAAAATATTTTTTTGATTTAAAGTCTTTGAAAAAAATATTATTTCAATGCTTGCAAATAATAAAATTATAAAAAAATAAAAAATATTAATTTTTTTATTTGGTTTTTCAAATTGTTTGAAAAAATCAAGATTATTATCAATTTCTTTTTTATTTAAAAAATCAAGCATATTATCGTCTTTCGTTAAATTGTTCAAATTTATAATTTTTGCAATTTTTAAGCCGATTTTAGATATAAGTAAAACTATTTGTAAAAGCATTAAATCTGTTGGCACTTTTTCTAAAATTATTATAGTTTTTGCTTTTTTTATTTTAAAATAATTCAAGTAATTTTTTATGATTAAAAATATTTGCGAAAAGTTAAATAATTTATTATCTAAAATTTCTAAATTATCCAAAGCTATTTTTTGAGTGTTAAATAATTTGTATTTATCATTTTGGTCTATTAATTGCGATATATTTATAGCTTTTTCTTGTATTTTAATTAGCAATATTTTCTTTGAAAATAAATTTATTTTAATCAAGATCGAACTCTTGAATTAATTTTAAATTTATTTTTTTTGAATTGAGTTGTTTTTTTGTTAAAAGCCCCGGTTTTGCTCCCATTTTTTCTATAACTGATGAGCTGTTTGTAATACCATTAAACAGAGATTGCTTTATATTTTTATCTGAAAGTAAACTTGCTATAAAACATGATCCAAAAGCATCGCCGGCACCCAAGGTATCTGTTATTTGAGTTTTTATGCTTGGGTGAAAATATATTTTATTTTTATATGCAGCGTAAACTCCATTGGCGCCGTCTGTGATTACAACAATCTCAGGACCCATTTTTAGTGTTTCTTTAAAAAATTTTCGAATACTAAAATAGTAATCTTGATGCAATATTGGTTTTTCCAGCAACACAGGTTTAATTGAATTATCTTGTATGCAAACGTTTTCACATTTGGATTCTTTTAAAATTTCTTTATATATTTTATCATTTTCTATTAGTGCGATCATAAATGATTTTGCTTCATCGCTGTTCATAATTAAAGTGTTTATATATTTTAAAGATTCTTTTAATTTTAATGTTCCATGTGATAATTGGCTTATACCTGGGTTAATTGCTACTTTAATTTTATTTTTACTTGCGAATTTCACTATTTCAGGCAAAATTTGCGAAGAATGATGGCTTAGAGATGTAATATAGATCTGGTCAGATTTTTTTATAACATCAAATGGTATTTCACTTTTTTTTATAAAACCGTTTGCACCGCGATATGCAAATATGGTTCTTTCTTTTGATGTCGTATGTATTACGAATGATGTTCCGGTTTGAATTTCTTTTGTTTTTATTATATTTTTGCAATTTATATTTTCACTTTTTAAATCATCTATAACTTGTTGACCGGCTTGATCATCACCTATTTTTGTAAAACATGAAACATCAAATCCCAGTCTTTTAAAAGATACGGCAGAATTGGTAGCGCCTCCACCGGTAAAATATAAAATGTTATCAACTTCTATTTTGTCGCCTGATTTTAAAAGAATATATTTTGATTCACATAATTTTTGGTTAATTGTCATATAGTCGGCACCGTCATATCTAAGATAGATGTCTTGCGTTGAGCCGCCTATTGTTAATATTTTTTTCATAATCTTCCCCAAATGATATTAAAATTTTATATAAGTATTCTAAATTAGTTAGAGATTTAAAATCAAGTTATAAAAAGAAATAATATAAAAAAGTAGATAGCCCGATGTAAAAACATCGGGTTATCTACTTGTGTCGATTAGGAGTTTTACTATATCTTTTTTACCAAAACTCTGTCTAAAACATCTTTTGCATCATCTACCCAGAAAACGTTTATACCGTTATATATTTTCTCATCGGATTCTTCTAAATCATTTCTGTTTGATTTAGGTAAAATGATATTTTTTAGGCCACGTCTTTTGGCTGCAAGTATTTTTTCTTTTAATCCACCAATTGGTAAAACATTACCTTGTAAATTTAGCTCTCCGGTCATAGCAAAGTCTGCATCTACAGCTTGACCTGTATAAGCTGAAAGTATTGATGATAAAAGTGTTATGCCGGCAGAAGGACCGTCTTTAGGAATTGCACCTGCGGGTAAGTGTATATGTAAATCATATTTTTCAAAAAGTTCCAGATTTATACCGAACATATCTCCATGAGCTTTTGCATATGTTACTGCAGCTTGAGCAGATTCTTTCATGACATCACCAAGTTGTCCGGTGAGTAGCAGTCTACCGTTTCCGCGCATTAATACAGCTTCCACCTGAAGAACTTCTCCTCCATATGGAGTCCATGCAAGTCCGTTCGTTACACCAATTTTATTTATGTGATTACTGTCTTCGTCTAAAATTCTTTTTGGTCCTAAATATTTTCTTAAAGATTCAGAATCAAAAGTTATACCTGTTTTGGTTTCAACCAAAGCTCTGGCAAATTTTGAACATAATTTTGTCACAAATCGTTCAAGTTCTCGAACGCCGGATTCTCTTGTGTATCCCATAACTATTTCAGTAAGAACTGAATCGGCAATACTAAAGCCTTTATCAATTAAGCCTGATTTTTCTATGGCTTTATTTATTAAATGTCTTTTAGCTATCTCAATCTTTTCTTCATGTGTGTATCCGGGAAGTTGTATTACTTCCATACGATCTCTTAGTGGACCGGGAATATTGGATAGATCATTAGCCGTTGTTATAAAAAGTGTTTTTGATAAGTCAAAATGTATTCCCATGTAATTGTCATAAAAGGTATTATTCTGTTCCGGATCTAAAACTTCAAGTAATGCGGCAGAAGGGTCGCCTTTTTGTGATTGACCAATTTTATCTATTTCATCAATCATAATTAAAGGGTTCATGCTGCCGGCTTTTTTTATTGCTTGAATAAATCTTCCTGGTAATGCTCCGACATAGGTTCTTCTGTGTCCGCGAATTTCCGATTCATCATGTACTCCGCCAAGAGACAATCTTATAAATTTTCTTCCAAGCGCTTTGGCTATTGATTTTCCCAAAGATGTCTTTCCAACACCCGGAGGGCCAGAAAAGCATAATATTGGCGTATTACAATCATCTTTTAATGCTCTTACGGATAAAAAGTCCAACAATCTATCTTTTATAACTTCGAGTCCGTAATGATCTTCATCTAAAATTTTTTTTGCCCTTGGTATATCAATATCGTCTTTGGTGTAAACACCCCAAGGTAAATTTATTATCCATTCAATGTGATTTCTTAAAACGGTTGATTCCATCGAATCCGGGCTTGTTCTTTCCAATCTGCGCAATTGCCTGGTTGCTTCTTCTTTTGCTTCTTGTTCTATTGGAAGAGTTGCAATTTTAGATTTCATTTCTTCCATATCGGATTCAACTTCATCACCTAGTTCTTTATGAATACTTTTTAATTGTTCTCTCAAAAAATATTCTCTTTGAGATTTATTTATTGATTCTCTTGTATTATTTTGAATATTATCTTGAACTTTACTTATTTCTATTTCATTTGTTAATTGATCATATATTGATTCAAAGGTTTCGATCATCGATTTTTTTTCTAAAAGTTCTTGCGCTTGAGTAACTGTCATTGTTAAATGTGAAATTATAAATTCGGCAACTCGTTCAGGTTCTTCCATTTGAGAGAGTAATATTTGAAAATCCGGGCCAAATATTTTGCCTGTTGCAGAAAGTTGTTCGACAAGAGCGATTATTTTTCTTTGTAATGTTATAAGTTTGTTTTGATCTTCTTTATTCGTATCAATATCTATAGGTTTTATTAATGCATATAAAGAGGTTTCGTCTTGTTCTATTTCTTCGACTTCTGCTTTTGCCATACCTTGGGCGAGAATTTTTATTCCGCCATCAGGTAATTGCATAGTACGCATTATATTTGCAATTGTTCCGACTTTATATAGGTCTTCAACACCTATTGGACCGGAACTGTTTTCCGGCTGTTTTGCAGCCAAAAGTAAAACTTTTTTATCCCCATCAAGAGATTTATTGATTCCCTCTATAATTTTTTCATCTAAAATTAAAAGAGGTACGACCATGTTGGGAAAAACAACTACATCGATCGTAGGAATTATCGGTATTAAATTAGGAATTTTTTCCTGTAGTTGCTTTTTGTTTGTTTTCTTCATTTGTGCCCCTCCCACCAATTTTTTTTCCCCTAAACTTCCCCTGTGTTTACAAATGCATTATAAAAAAAAATTTTGGTATAATTCAATAATATTGATATTAACCGAATTTAGTTTTTAAAATCGAGGTTCGTAATGTTTTTGATCTTTTATAATTTGTTTAGAATTAGGACATAAATCGAGAGGAATACTTGTGGAAAATTTAAATTTGCAGGTTAAAAATATATTTAAAAGTTTTTGGTCAGGAGAAAAAGAATTAAATGTATTGAATGGAATAAATTTTGAATTTCAAACAGGAAACACCTATGCAATAACCGGTGCTTCAGGTAGTGGAAAATCAACGCTGATACATATATTAGGCGGACTTGATTTGCCTACTAAAGGTCAAATTTTTTGGGGACAAAAAAATATTTTTGAGCTTAACCAGAAACAAAAAGAGCTTTTTTTAAATAGTAATTTTGGTTTTGTTTTTCAATTTCACTATCTAATAAAAGAGCTTTCTGTAATTGAAAATATAATTTTACCTGGATTAATTGCAGGTAAAACAAAAAAAGAATCTGTACAAAAAGCAGAATTCTTGTTAAATAAAGTTGGGCTTGAGGATAAATTTGATAGTTACCCAACGCAACTTTCCGGTGGTCAGCTGCAAAGAGTTTCTATTTTAAGAGCTATTTTTAATGAACCGAAATTTTTGCTTGCTGATGAGCCAACCGGTGACTTGGACGCGAAAAATGCTCAAATTATTACCGATCTTTTACTTTTGTGCCGAAAAGAATTTGGAATGGGATTAATTATTTGTTCCCATGATAAAGCTGTTTATGAAAGAATGGATAAAATTTTAACATTGAAAGATGGAATATTACAATGAGTTTTAATTTAACAAAAAAAGCTATTTTGAAAAAAACTGCACAGTTTGGAACATTAACTTTTTTTAGTCGAATTTTTGGAATTATTCGAGAAATGTTAGTTGCTCGTATTTTAGGTGTTGGTGCGATTTCAGATGCGTTTTTAACTGCATTAAAAATTCCAAGTTTTTTAAGACGAATTTTTGCTGAAGGATCTCTTTCTGCAGCATTTGTTCCGGTTTTTGTGCGAAAAGTTAGAGAAAAAGATGAAAAGCAAGCCAATGGTTTAATGACATTAAGCTTTTTATTTTTTGAGGGAATTGTACTTATAATGGTTGCGCTTGTTGCAATTTATCCAAGACAAGTATTATATTTTGCTGCACCGGGTTTTTCACAAGAGCAACTTAAGTATGCAATACCGTTTTTAAGAATTTTATTTCCTATGATTTTTTTCTTTTCAGGAAGTGCATTACTTGCCGGAGCTTTAAATTCCGTTAATCATGTATTTATTCCGGCGTTTGGTCCTGTAGTTAATAATATTATATTTATAGCATTTTTATTTGGTGCATTATATTTTAAATTTTCTGTATCAACCGTATGTTTTGGTGTTTTGTTATCATCTCTTATAGTTTTTTTAATGCACTTATATGTTTATTTTAAATATAATTTTAAATTTAGTGTCCCAACTGATAAATCTTATGCGGCTTTAAAATCGGTGCTGTCCAAATTTATTCCAAGTCTTTTAGGTGTAAGTATTATAGAAATTAATCTTTTTATCGATACGGCAATTGCATCGTTTTTAAATGCAGGAAGTCTTTCTATGCTTCATTATGCAGGAAGATTTATGAATATGCCGATTGGAATTTTTGCAGTTAGTTTTGCAACAATTTTGTTGCCACATTTTTCAAGATGTGCTTCTTATGCGCCAAAAAGATTAAATTTTCATATTTTAGAGACAACAAAAATTATTACTTGGCTTTTGTTACCTGCAACAATTTTTTTAATATTCGTATCTGAAGAAATTTTTACAATTTTAATGTTTGGCAATGTTACATCTTTAGAAAATGCCTTAATAGCAAAATGGTTGCTTATACTTTATTCAATAGGAATAGTTTTTTATGCACTAAATAAAATATTGGTTAATGTTTTTTATGCTATGCATGATACTGTTAGTCCAACAATTGCGCTTGTGGTTGCAACTTTTATCAACTTTGGATTAAATATTGTTGGCATGATTTATTTTGGTGTATTTGGTATTGCGGCATCTACAACGATTTCCGGTATATCTTTAACTTTATTTTATTTTTATTTTTTATATAGAAAATATAGATTTAAATTTTATTTCGCCAATTATTTTAATTTTTTAGCTAAATATATTTTGCAAATTTCTGCGATATTTATATTCAGTTCGATTTTATATAAAACATTTTTTTATTTATTAAAAAATACAAATTATTATGATTTTTTTAGAAATGGACAGGGGTTTTGGATAATTACAATGTCCATAGCATTAGCCGCATTTGTAATACTTTATAAAACTAAAAAATTATTTGGAATAAAAATTTACTATTTATCTAAGTAATTTTTTATTTTAAATTGAGCTAAACAAAAAGTTATATTACTATATCTTTTTAATAAATTGATTTGTATAAAATTTAAAAAAAAGGATTAACTGTGAAGTTGCGTAATATATTTATTATGATTCTCAGCACGATTTTTTCATGTCAGATTTTTGCTTCTTTAGATTTAGTTATAAATAGGTTTACCATAACCGATCAAGAAAAAGATAAGATAGAGTTACCTAAAGAATTTAAAGAATATAGAGCTTTACTGTCTTTGGAAAAAACTGACGAAGACGGAAAGATAACCAGATATTTGGCAAAAATAGATGATGATGTTAATTATGCAAAAACTGCTTTTGTCGGAGCGGATTATTTTTATTTGGGAGCGGATTCTGCATCACCGTCATCTTCGGCCATTGTTCGAGTAAAACTTATTAGAGGTTCTACTCCCGATACAAATAGTTTAAGTTTTATACCTTTGGCTGCAAGTACTGCATATCTAAACGGAATAAAAGAAAATGATGCTTTAGCAAAAAAGACAAATCCTGTTTATGACAAAAGAGTGGATCTTTTAACTTTGCAATCACGTAATCCGGTTGTTACTCTACAAGATTCAACTTTAGTTGATGGTACAAATTTTGATGCACAAAAACTTGTTTGTTTAATAGATAATATTGCAGATGGAAGTTCTGTAAAAACAAATACCGACCAGATAAACGATGCTGCGGGAAATTCTACAGCCGGTGTAGTTGGCCTTGCTGCAACATCGGATAAAATAGTTGCTGCTGTAAAACAAAATGCAGCTAATTTTGGCTCAGGCGATGGGGGCTTTGCGGTATTGATACAAAAAGATAGTAAATTGCAACCTGTTAATGCTCAAGATGGAACGGATGGCAATAAAGCCGTTCAATTGAAATTAACGGCAGATGATCTTCTTGCAATTGAACAAGCTGCCGGAAACACTGTTAGTTTTGGTGATATGTATTTTGATTCAAATTTACAAAGATTATTTATTGGACTTGTTGGAGCAAAACGTGCCAATGATGCACTTGCCGGAGGCGATGTTTCAATATTGGTTGGGCGTTTTGACAGTAATAAATTAACTATTGAGCCGGCCGTGACTTTGGACAAAAATTTATTTAACGCAGATTTAACAAATAATATTTTCGGATTTTACAGCAGTACTGTTGTAACAGCTGTTCATGCAGATACATACAAATTAAAAACTATGGTTACAAGTACCAATAAAAATTATTTAATTGTTAATAGTTCAATATCTTCGGATGTTTCTCAAATAAAAAATAAAATTTATGCTTTGCCAATTCTTGGATCTAAAAAAAGTGATGGAACTGTTGTTGATGCCCAAAATATTGGTAAAATTGCTGACAAAAACAATAAAGATTTAATTGTTCAAAATAATGCCGGAATGACGTTGAGTTTAGGTGCCGATGCAGTAATTTCAACCGTTGGCGCAGGTGATTTGCCAATTCAAACAACAGATACGGTTACAGATTTATTTATAGTAAATGACGCTGTTTATGTTTGCGTGGCTTCCGATAGGTCTGCAGTTAATCATGAATCAGGAATTTTTAGAAGTAATCCAATATTTGATTTAAACGGTTATATAAGAGCTTGGACTCCATGGCAGAGAGTAATCGGAAATATAGATAAAGTTTATGGATCTGGTTTTGATATAATGAATGCCAATTTTTGGTATTTAACACAAGATGGATCCGGTGATAAAAATACGGTAAAAGTTACTCAATGGGGTAAAGGTTCCGCTAATTCAGGCCTTATGGGAAATGGTTTGGTGAAATTATTAAATGATGAATTTTTGCAAACAAATGCCGGAGTACACCAGATATTTAATTTTGATGAAAATACTAAAAGTATTGCACGAACAGCTGCTGCTGATAAGATTTCTTTTATGGTTGCACTTGGTTATAAAAAAGTTGTATTAATAAAAACAGGAGCTGCAATAGCCGGTGGTGCTTTTACTCCAACACAAGATCAATTTGTAAAAGATACGAATGTTTATGTTCTTCAGGATTCTGCACTTAATAATTTGGGACCTATTTGTTGTGCAGATGTTTCAAGATCTCAAGAAGATAAAAAGGGTTGGTTATTTGTTGGCGGATTTAATGGCTTAACTGTACTTAGAAATATTGATGGTTCAGGGTGGGATGGGCAAGTTGGATCTGCGGCGGTTGATTTGGCTGCAGTGGCATCATGGGATTTTAAAGAAATCGGTAATTTTTCGCAGGTTAGAAAAGTTGCAGGTGATTCAAACGGTACATATTTTTATGTTATGACTCTTGATAATATTTATAGATTTGTGACGGATAAAGAAAAATTTAAATATGTTGCAAATAGCGCTTTGGATGAAAAGACTCTTACTCCTCCACCTGGATATTTGCTTGATATGATTAGTTTTAAGCGTGAAGTTAATGATACAAGATTGTTAGTTGCAACAACTCAGGGTTTATTTTATTCAAATGCTATAAATGATACTGATGAAAATAAAACTCCAGTATGGACAAAAGTTTCATTGAATTCCGGTTCTTTATTTTCTACACCTGTTTCGTATTTAAATTTTATTGATATTCAAAAGGGTGGATATACAACCAATGGTAACTTATATGCACTTTCGGCAGATCTTTCTTTAAATTTGGCGACAATTTACAGATTTGATGTAAAAGATGGTGTCGTAACAGCTATAAATGAAAATTCCGGAACCGATTATTTTTATTCAGAAGGTGAATTGAGAACTAATTTTATTACTGACGGTGCTATGGGATTTACAACAATGCCTAAACATTTGGGGAATACTGAATATTTAAAAATGATTAGAATGCAAGCGAATCAAAGAAATGTTCGTTCATTTGAAACTGCTATTAATTTGAATTTGGAAAGTACTGCTTATAATGCAGGTGCAATGGTTTTAAATACGGCATCCGGTGCTTGGATTGTTCCCGGAGATTGGGGTATTAGAGTTAGTGAATAAAAAACTTCCTTGTAAAATAAAGGTAAAATTATAATGAAACGTTTAAATATTATATTTTTTATATTATTGGGATTAAGTATAAATAATTTTGTTTTTACGATAACTCCAACAAATTTCTATTCACCATATGATATAAATTGGAGGTTGCCTGATTGTAAAGATAAAAAATTACAACAGTCTTTTAATATTGAGGTTGGTGATTCTACAAAATCCAGAGATTTAAATGAACATAAACGTGATTTGTTAAAAATTTATAATTCTACAGAATCAAGTCTAGCAATGCTTATGGGCGCTGAAAAAGATTCCGATATTTATGATTTGGCAAATTTATTTATACCGGCGTATAATCCATCAACAGATGATGGTGTTCGCGGTCATTTTGATTTGGGCGGGCGATATTCTCAAGAAAATATAAATATTCAAACTCGTTATAAATTGCCTATAGAAACAATACCCGGAAATTTTGATCTATATTTTCATGTACCGTTTACGCATGCAAAACTTAGCAATGTATCGTGGACTGATCAAACTAAAGAAGTCTTGTCTGCAGATTTAGATGTGCATAAACATTTAACAGACGATATTTTTAATAATGTAAAAAATTTAGGTGATGGTCTGGATTTGACCGGCTTTGAACATTTTGTTCTTTCTGATTTGGTAGCGCAATTATGGTGGTACATGGATTATAAACAGGCAAAAGAACATTTAAAAAATGTAAGGCTTAATTTTAGGTTGGGGCTTACTATTCCTACCGGCCACCAGGCAGATGAAAATAAAATTTTGGATATGCCAATTGGTAATGACGGCTCGTGGGGAATTCCATTTGCAGCAGGAATAGATTTAACCTTTATTCGTGAATTTAGAGCCGGTTTGGAATTTGAAATGCTTTTTTCGCTTGATAATACAAAAATTAGAAGATTAAAAACTAATTCAAATCAAACTGATTTTTTACTTTTACATAAAGGTGAAGCAACAAGAAGTCCCGGTATGATTTGGAAATTTAATTTATATATGCAAAAGCGTTTTGCAAATTATTTTACTGCAAAATTGGCATACAATTTTTTTAGACATGACTCAGATGATTTGACCGCTAAATCCAATAATTTTGATTATACTATTATAAACACGGCTCAAAGATATCAAGAATGGAGTTATCAAAATGTTATTTTCCAAATAAATTGCGATTTATTTAAGCAAGATAGTAATTATAAAGTAAAACCTCAAATTAGCTTGTTTGCAAAATTACCAATAGCAGGAAAACGTGTAATTGATTTATATACTTTTGGTGGGCAAGTTGGATTTAATTTTTAAGATTGGATTTGATATTGTACGATAAAAAAGTAAATGTTTTGTTTATTATAACAAAGCTTGAACTTGGTGGTGCGCAAAAGGTTTGCTTATCTCTTTTAGATGGAGTTAAAAAGAATGGAGGCTTTGCCGGATTGATTTCAGGTGCAGATGGTCCATTAGTTAGTGAAGTTAAAAATTTGGATTCTGTTTATCTTTTACCTGAATTTAAGCGTGAAGTTGGTTTGAAAAATATTTTTAAAGATATTTATTTATTTTTTAAACTTATAAAATTAATCAAAAAAAATAGAAAAAATCATCCGGATTTGATAGTTCATACTCACAGTACAAAAGCCGGAATTTTGGGTCGTTGGGCTGCTTTTTTCGCCGGTA
>JAHIKO010000041.1 GCA_018897535.1 Candidatus Dependentiae bacterium | reverse complement strand
TGAAAATATTATCTCTTTGTCGTAAATATTTTTGTCATACGCAAATGGGAAATAGTAAACATTTTCAGCACCTGCACTTTTTAATGGTAATTCTAAAATTTTTGCCCAAGATAAAAAGTAATCATAATATGACAAATTTTTTAACACCTGCTCATTTGAGTTGCTATTCCATAACGAAAAAACATTATCCGGATAAAAATTAACAATAATTCTATTTTTTTGTTTTAACTTTTTTAACGTTTTTGTATATATATTTTCGGCTTTTATAAAAAAAATAAGATCAGGATTAAATTTTTTAATTGTTTTTAATAATAAAAAATTAATTATGTGATTATTTAAAAAATTTATAAAAAAATATCTTTTTCTATAATCAAATTTTTTAACTTCATAACCCAATTTTATAAACTTATTACAAAAAGAATCTGCATAGCGATATTTATTATTATTTGAAAAAAAACCAACTAGCAATATTTTTTTTATTTTCATAATTTTTATTTAAAACTAACTACAGAAAAAACGGATTGGCCAAACGGACATTTTAACTTTGTTTGTAAAAAATTGTCTATTGGCTTTATGATTGGACAAATAGTTTCAAAAGAATTAACCATACTGCTTGTAACTTCTTTTCTTTTCAAAATATTACCATGTAAAAACCATCCGATAAGGCCAAAAGAATTAAAATATCTTGCAAAAAAATCAGCCTGAGGAATAACTAAATTTTTTATTTTTTTTAAGTCTGAAATTGAATAACGCCTAAAATGATCATAATTTTTATCAATGGAATTATATGCAAGCTTATGCGCAGGAACAAATGTGATTATTCTTTTTAAATTATTAGTTTTATTTTGTTTTAAAATATCAACCAAATCGGTAAAAAATAGATAATCATCTTCTACATGTTCCATTACATTAAAAGATACTATCGTATCAATATTTTTATTTATTAAATCTTTTTTCCAATCTTTTGATAAATTTATATGTAACACTTCAACATTTTGATTAAAACCAAATGTTTTATTTACAGTGTTTTTTAGTTCAGGAAGCATTTTTGAATCAACTTCTGATAAAATTAAAGATTCTTTTAATGGCAACCATCTGGACATATTACCAATGCCGGCACCAATTTCCAAAATATTATTTCCCAAAAAATTTTCTACGGCTTGTAGTGACCATTGCTGATATTTAACTGCACTTCTTAATAAATCCAACTGAAATGGCGTTTGTGCAACATTATCATACAAATTCATATACTATTCTCCAATTTGATATTGTCCATTATATCCAAATATTTTTTATAAATATTATGCCCATAATTATCCCAAGTAAAATTTTTTACTTTTTGAGCACCCGATAAGCCCATTTGATTACATAAATCTTTATTTGTATAACAAAATAAAATTTTTTCAGCCAAATCATCTGGATCTCTTATCTGTGAGATAAAACCTTGAACTCCATTTTGAATCAAATCTTGCCCACCGGTATTTGTTGTACAAATCACAGGCAATCCACTAGCCATTGCCTCTGCAATTGTCATAGAAAGACCCTCTTCAATTGAGGGCAAAACAAATAAACTCGATTGTGAATATAACTTTGATAAGTTATTTTTATCCGTACTTCCATAAAAAATCACATTTTTATTTAATTTTATATTTTTTAAAAATGGATTTATATCCGACAAAATATTACCAACAATCAAAAGCTCAGTTTTATCTATTGGTAAATTTAACTTTTGCCAAGCTTGAAGTAAATACTGCACGCCTTTTCTAAGACAAACAAGTCCCACAAAAATTACTCTAAATTTACCTATATTTTGTTTTTTTATTTTTGAAAAAAAATCTACATCAACACCATATGGAACATTCAAAAGTTTATTTTCTGCAATATTATATTTTAAAAAACTATTTTTAGTGAAATTTGACGGAGACATTATATAATCAGCCGAATCATATTCAGACAAAACTTTTTCTAAAGTTTTTTTATTTATAGCACTATATTTTATTCCAAATGTTTCATACTCTTCATTTAATAATTTTTGTTGCTCCAATATATGTGTTGAACCTGATTCTAAAATAATTTTTGCGCCTGTTTTTTTTATATTATTTAAACTTTTATAAAAATAGTTGGCCCAACCGACAAAGATATCAATCTCTTTTTCTTTTAAAATATTTTTGGACAACCAATTATCAAAAACATTATCTTGAAATCTATGTAATTTGGATTTATTTAAATATTTATAAAATCTTAATTTTGAAAATAAAAAATTTATTCTACTAAAATTATTATTATTTATGATAAATTTTTTTGATACGTATTTTTTATCAATATCGCTATAAGATCCGGTATACAATCTTTTTAAAACACCAATTTTTTCAAGTTGGTGAGCCAAATGAAATGCGTGAAATCTTCCCCCTGCAGCAATTACTACCTTCATGTTTTAAAACTTTCTCAAAATATTGTATTGTTTTTTTCAATCCTGTTTTTAAATCAATTTTTGGATCCCAATTCAATTTTTGTTTAGCCAAACTTATATCGGGTTTACGTCTTGATGGATCATCTGCCGGTAAATTTTGATATATAATTTTTGATTTGCTATTTGTTAACTCTATAATAATTTTTGCCAAATCCAACAAATCAAATTCTATTGGATTTCCCAAATTTACAGGCCCAATAAAATCTGAACTTGATTCCATCATTTTTAAAATTCCGTCAATTAAATCATCAACATAACAGAATGATCTTGTTTGATTGCCATTTCCATACATTGTTATTGGTTTATTTTGTAAAGCTTGAGTCATAAAATTACTTACAACACGACCATCATTTGGATCCATATTTGGTCCATAGGTATTAAAAATTCTTACAATTTTTATATCTATATTATACATACGCCTATAATCAAAGAACAAACTTTCAGCACAACGCTTTCCTTCATCATAGCATGAACGAATACCAATGGGATTTACAGATCCTCTGTAATTTTCCGTTTGAGGATGAATTTGTGGATCGCCATACACTTCGCTTGTTGATGCCTGCAAAATGCGGGCTCCGGTTTTTTTTGCTAAATCAAGCATATTGATTGCACCAAATACACTGGTCTTTGTTGTGTATATTGGATCAGCTTGATATCTTGGAGGTGATGCAGGACAAGCAAAATTAAAAATTAGATCCAAATTTTCCAAATCTAATTTTTCAGTAACATCATGTTTTACAAAAGTAATTTTTTTATTTACTAGCAAATCTTTTATATTTTCAAGTCTTCCGGTGTATAAATTATCCACTGCAACTATATTATTTTGTTTTGATAAAATATTACATAAATGACTACCCAAAAAACCTGCAGCGCCAGTAATTAATATATTTTTATTTTTAATCACAATAAAAATTACTCCGTTATTTAAATTGACGAATCCTAATATTTAAATATTTTTATACTAGATAAAAACAAATGTAAAATTTAAAAAAATTCTATGAACGATATAAAACATACAAATCTATTATCTATAGTCACGCCAATATTTAATGAAGAAGAAAATATAATAACGCATTATAATGAACTAAAACAAGTTTTATCCAAATTAAAATTTTTTAAAAATTATGAGCTAATTTTTGTAAACGACGGCAGTTATGACAATTCAATAAATATATTAAAAAACATAGCCATAAATGATCCAAAACTTAAAATAATTTCTTTTATAAAAAACTTCGGTCACGAATCCGCTACAACGGCAGGTATAAATAATTCATCAGGAGATGCCGTTGTAATCATAGATGGAGATTTACAAGATCCACCTGAATTAATTTTAGAATTTGAAAAAGAATATATAAACAATATTGATATAGTTTATGGACAAAGATCAAAAAGATTAAAAGAATCATGGCTCAAAAAAATAACTTCAAAAGCATTTTATCCAATATTTAAAATACTTACAAAAATAGATATGCCAAAAGACACTGGTGATTTTTGTCTTTTAAGTAAGCGTGCAATAAATATATTCAATCAATTACCCGAAAAAAGTAAATTTGTGCGCGGTTTAATTTACTGGTCAGGATTACCTAAAAAATCTGTTTTATTCATACGAAGACAACGTAATGCCGGAAAAACAAAATATAATTACAAAAAATTAACAATTTTTGCACTTGAAAATATAATTTCTTTTTCAACTGCACCTATTTATTTTATGATCTTTTTTTCACTATTTTGTATATTTGCTTGTTTTTTGGGAGTCATCGGTGCAATAGTTTTTAAAATTATGGGTTTTGTTGTTATGACAGGTTGGACTTCATTAATTATTAGTATGCTATTTTTATTTGCCGTAACATTCTTTTTTTTAGGAATTATAGGTCTTTATATAGGTAAAATATTTGAAGAAATAAAACAAAGGCCAACTTATTTAATTGATGAAAAGATTAATTTCTAAGATAAATTCAAAAACATATCGGGAGTAACAATGAATAAATTTTTTGTATTAATATTGGCGATAATTTCAAATATTAACAATATTTTTTGCATGACAATAACTCCCGGTCACAAAATTTCACCCAAAGAAATTCGTTATATAAAAAATAGAAAGCCATTAACACAAGCAGCCATAAGAAATATTATAAAAATAAACGATAAAAATATAAAATTACCTAAAATAGCTCTATGTTTTAGTGGTGGCGGATACAGGTCAATGATTTCATGTGCCGGTTTTTTAGATGCAGCAGAAAAAAAAGACTTGTTGTCTGCTGCGACATGCATAACCTCACTATCAGGATCAACTTGGCTTTTAATTGCGCTTCTTACATTAAATTTTAGTATGGAACTTTTTAAACAATATTTGGAAAAAGCTGTAAATAATAATTTTTTTGATTTCAATAAATTAGATACGGAAAAAATATATAACTCTCTTAAAAGTAATAATCAAAATAAATTAATAGACTTTTGGGGTTCAATTTTGTCAGGACATTTACTAGGTGATTACGACCAAAAATTAACATTTAAAAATATAAGAAAACACCTAAAAACATTTAATTATTATCCTTTTCCAATATTTTCCTGTGTAATTGCAAACTCAAAAGATCCAAAAGATAACCTGCCATATAATTGGATGGAAATATCTCCATATGCAACTTATGCAAAAATATTGGACAGCACTGTATCAACAAAATATCTAGGCAATATTTTTAAAAATGGGTCCATAAAAACTAAAAATCCAGAATTGCCTTCCGGATTTTTCATGGGTGTACTTGGTAGCCCATTTTGTACTTCGGCCGGAGATATTTTAAATTTACTGTTAACAGATATTGGAGAAATTTTACATGTGAACAGTTACAAATATCTTGATTGGTTTGAAAAAAAATTCGAATTTTTAAAATTATACAAAAATAGAATCTGTCCTGCTCAAATACCAAATTACAGTTATGGTTTAAAACAAAGTAAATTACAAAATAATAAAAATCTTGAATTAATAGATGGAGGATTTTCATTTAATTTACCATTAGATCCATTATTTAGAAGAAAATTTGATATCATAATTATTTGCGATGCATCAGTAGACGCAACAACAATTAATTATCCAGAACTAAGATTAGCTGCAAATTATGCCTCAGACCATGGCATAACATTTCCGGACATAGAAAAAGCTTATATAAAATATGATAATTTGGAAATATTCTTTAATCCCAAAAATCCGGATTGCCCTGCAATAATATATTTTACCAATCCAATAAAAGAACCAACTTTAAAAATGAACTATGATCCGCCAGAATTTGAAAACCTTTATGGTGCAATGCAAAAATTGGTTTTGAATAATACAGAAAATATCGCCGAGATTATCAGACTAAAAATTAAACAATCAAATTAATGTTTAAAAAAATAATTATTATTCTTTTTTTAAATCTAATCGCAAAATTAAATGCAATAGTTTTAGAAGATTTAATAAAAAATAAAAAATTAAACCAAACGCTCAAAAATAAAAAAGTTGGTTATTATTTAGGTTCTTTTGATCCAATACACAAAGGGCATGAAGCTATCGTAAAAACTATTTTGGATAAAAAACTATGCGACTACATACTTATCTATCCTGCATGGGGTGGTGATGATTATAAAAATAGAACAGACGTAAAAATTAGACTAAAAATGCTATTTTCAATTTTTAAAAATAATAAAAAAGTAATAGTTACTAAATTAAATCCATTAAACCTTCAAAAAAAATTAATAAAAATAAACACGGAATATATAGGTATAATTGGTTCAGATTTAGCTTTATCCGGACAAAAAAATGAAAAAGCCAGAGATGAATTTATGTCAGGAGCAATTGTTGCACAAGAGTATAAAAAGCATACACATGGTTGTATAATTGCATTACCGGTTAAAAGTTTTGTTGTTACAATAAGAAATGGTGATAATATCGAAAATTTAAATAATAAAATTGGTAATAGAAAAATTATAGCTAAAATTGAAACAAAATTTGGAGATATATCCTCTACAAAGATTCGAAATTTTACTAAAAGCAAAAAATCCATAAATTCTCTTGTAAGCAATAATACTGCCAAGATTATTAAAGAATATAAATTATATAAAAATTAATTAGTATATAATCTAATAGTTTTGTATTTACCAAGCCAACTATCCCACGTAATAAAAACTGTATTTTCATCTATCCATTTATTATCAATAAGATATGTTACGTCAGTAATATGTCCTAATTTTGATCGTCTATTGATTTTAAAATCACCCATAGAATATTTATGCCAAACATTCAATTCAGGTTCTTTATTTGACCAAACATACGCTTTTTCTTTTTCTGACCATTTAAGTGGAAAATTTGAAAAATTAATCCACCATCCACAATGATCTTCATCTAAAGATATTAATCTAAATCCAATTCTATTATTTTCTTTAACCTGTTTTACTAAAGATTTTACACCAATAATTTTACAATCAGCTTGGCATCCCATACAACCAAATTCTGCCAATGTTGAATGCCTAATATAAGCCACACGTAAATTCAAATCTTTTAGAAAAATTTGAAAAACATATCGTATATCGGAAACAAATGGAATTCCAAACACTATAAAATTTGCATTTTTATCAAATTTATTTTTTGAAAAAAATTTTTCAAACTTAGTTTTATAAATTAAAGAATTTTGTGAATTATTCTTAATACCATAATAATTTCTGTATAAACCTAATTTTATAGATAAGAGAATTAATAGTATAAAAGCAAATAAAACAGAATTTTTTAATATTTTAGCTATATTTTTTTTACTAAAAAGATACATCCCATAAACAAACATGAAACTTAAAATTGGATATACTGCATTAATATATCTTGGATTGGGATAAGCAACAAAAGCAGGCCAACTAAAAAAAATTATTGAAATAAACAGCGCAAATAATATTTTAAAATTATTTTTATAAGCAAAAATTAAAAAACAAAATAAAAAAAATATTAGAAAAAATAATAAAAATTTGTCAGAACTGCTTAAAATATTGAAATTTAAATATTCACATGCAAAACGAGTGATAAAATCTAAAAACTTCATGATACTAACTCTTTTATTGCCGGAAAACGCATACAAATATTATTAAAAGTTCTTGGTAAACTTTCAAAGCCAAAGGCCATAATTCGTAAAACTAAATAAATTATATAAATAAACAAAAATAAATATGTTTTATTAAATGCAAATTTAAATTTTAATCTCAAATTTTTATATTCGGAAAAAATAAAACTAAAAATAAATAACAATATACCCAAAAATATCGTATTTTCACGCGAACATATTGAGAATAAAAAAAATAACGCAGCCAAAAAATTATATCTAAATTTGTTTTTAATCCAATAAAATCTAAAACAAATTAAACTTAACAACATAAAAAAAGTAGCTAAAAAATTATGTAATGTACTAATCCATGTAATCCAATCCATTATCGGATAAAAAGCAAGCAATAAACCGGCAAAAACTGCAAAAATATTTGGCATAAAAAAAGATGTTAAATAAAAAAATAAAGATATATTCAAAGCATGAAAAAACACGTTTAAAAAATAATAAGCTTTAACATTAAATTCAAATAAATAATAAATAATAGAGAACGGTATGTGTTGCATGGGCCTATAAAATCCTGAAATAAAATTAGCTTGGGGTACATTAAAATTTATCGGATATAAATAATTACGTTCATCTTCTAAAAAAATACGTATTAAATCTTTTTTTGATTTTATAATTCCGGCAATTACATTACCGCAGTCATCCAATGAAAACCAAATATTTTCTACAGAAAAAAAGTAAAAAACAAAAGTAATTAAAAATAAAAAAATTGCCCAAAATATTTTTATTCTCATAAATAACTTTCAATCTCCTTTATATCATGCTCTAACATTATATGTACAAGATCTTCAAATTTAGTTTTTGCAGTCCAATTTAATTCTTTGGCAGCTTTAGAGGGATTGCCGATTAACAAATCAACTTCAGTTGGTCGAAAATATTTAGGATCAATGCGCACTAAAACTTCTTGCGTTTTTTTATCCATACCAATTTCATTAACGCCGGAACCGGTCCAAACAATTTTTTTATCAATAAATTCAAATGCCAATTCTACAAACTCACGCACTGTATGCGTTTGGCCTGTAGCAATAACATAATCCTGAGGCTTTTCTTGCTGTAACATAAGCCACATGGCTTCCACATATTCTTTGGCATAACCCCAATCTCTTTTTGAATCAAGATTTCCAAGATAAATAGTTTTTTGTAAACCATGTTTAATTTTTGCCACAGCCATAGTAATTTTACGGGTTACAAATGTTTCACCTCTACGTTCAGATTCATGATTAAATAAAATCCCATTACATGCAAAAATATTATAAGCTTCACGATAATTTATAGTAATCCAATATGCATAAATTTTTGCTGCAGCATATGGCGATCTTGGATAAAAAGGAGTATTTTCATCTTGCGGAATTTGCAAGACTTTACCATAAAGTTCACTGGTAGATGCTTGATAAAATTTAGTTTTTTTAGTTAAACCCAAAATTCTTATAGCTTCCAACAATCGCAATGTACCTAAAGCATCGGAATTTGCAGTATATTCAGGAGTTTCAAATGATACTTGGACGTGACTTTGCGCCGCTAAATTGTAAATTTCATCAGGTTGAACTTCTTGTATTATTCTAATCAAATTTGTTGCATCCGTAAGGTCACCATAATGTAAAAAAAACTTATTATCATATTCATGTCGATCTTGATAAATATGATCTATTCTTGATGTATTAAAACTCGAAGACCTTCTTTTTATTCCATGAACAATATAATTTTTAGAAAGCAAAAACTCAGCTAAGTAAGATCCATCTTGTCCGGTAATACCTGTAATTAGTGCAACTTTCATAAAATCCTAACCAGTTATAAAAATTTTTGTTTTTCAGTTTTTTTAATTACATTTAAAAGTTCTTTTATTTTTTCGACTTCACTATTTTTAACAACCATTAATACATCATCCGTATCTACCACACATAAATCACTAACGCCGACAAATGTTACAATTTTTTCTTTATTATTTTGAAAAACTAAATTATTTTCTCCGGAAATATTAAATATATTTTGAGATTTTTGTGATAATTTATTTTGTAAATTTAAAAACACATCGATATTACCAACATCACACCAATTAAAATCAGCCGGAATTACAGCTATATTTTGACTTTTTTCAATAACGGCAAAATCTATGGATTTATTTTCAACATCAAAATAAGAAATTTTGTGATTTAAATAATCAAGCATTTGGTGATAAATATTTGGTGTATGAATTTTAAATTCTTCTATAAAAAAATTAACTTTAGAAGCAAATACAGATATATTCCAAAGCATGAAATTATTTTTCAAATAAGAATTAGCTGTTTTTAAATCAGGTTTTTCATGAAATTTTTCAACACAATATACGTTATTGGCAATAATAAAATTATCAGGAGCTTTTGCCTGAATATAACCATATGAAGTTGAAGGATTTGTTGGCATAACTCCAACTGTAACTATTTTATTATTCGTTTTAGTATATTCAATTGCAGTATTTAAAATTTTTACATACTTTTCCGTTTCAACAACAAAAGAATCTGCCGGCAAATAAACAACAATTCCATCGGGATCTTTTTCATAAATTTTAAATAAAGAATATAAAACTGCTGGTGCCGTATTTCTTGAATCATCTTCTTCAATTATAAAATCTATATCTTTTCCTATTAATTTTTTAATTCTCTCTTTTTGATCTTTGTGAGTAACCACACCAATTTTAATATTTTCTATACTATTAAGGTTTTTTATACGCTCTATAGTTAATTCTATTAATGATTTTTCGCCTAAAAATGGTACAAATGGTTTGGGTTTTTCACGCCTACTGATCGGCCAAAGTCTTTCACCAAAACCGCCACACAATATAATTAAATAAACATTACTCATAGCTCTCCAAATGGACAGGATTTATATCTTAAACGAAAATAAATCATATAAAGACCCTGCGCAGCCAAAATTATTAAAACAGGCTCAAACATCATCCTAAATCGAGCACAGCCATCGTGTCCTGAAATAAAAGCAAAGTAAAAAATATAAAAGAATAAAAAGAAAAACAGCTTAAAATCTCGTTTTTTAAAAACAAAAATTAAAGAGATTAAAATTAAAATTAATCGCAATAAAGACCAAATTGATTCTGCAAAAGCTATAATTTGAATATAAAACAAATTTGTTCCGGACATAATATATTTTTTAGCGCGGTCAAACAAAGATCCTGTTTTTTTAAAAAACGATAAATCTTTGCGATTGATATTGGAATTAATTAAAACTTTTAAATTTGTTGAATATAAACCTAAAAAAGTTTTTGCTACGTTTTTTAGCCAAATTTTTACAAAAACAAGTTTATTATTATCAAAATCACGTTTAAAATTATTTGAAATCAAATTCCAACTTGTTGAATCAATTTTGCTTCCGGTCAAAAGATTTGATACATTTTTTTGTTCAATACTTTCACTTGTTTTATTTATAACAGCCATAGCCTTAGGATATAAATAAAAATATAAACTTTCATTTTTTAAAGTAGATACGGAAAAACTTTTATACACAATTTTGTTAAAATAAGCATATGAAAAAACAGGTAAATAAAAGCTTAAACAAAATAATAATATATTTTTAATTTTATAATTATTTGCAAAAAACAGTACAATTATAATCGGAAAAACAAAATATAATGCCGCCGGCTTTATAAAAATAGACAAACCTAAAATCAATCCTGAAATTATTAACTTTTTAATATCACTTTTATATAAAAATAGAACAAAAAAATAAATAAAACTTGTTAATAAAAAAGTTAATAAAGTCTCGGTTAAGATAAAATTGGAAAAAGTTATAAATCCAATATTTACTGCAGATAATGCAAATGCAATTATTCCAACATTTACACCCCAAATAATTTTAGCTATATGAAAAATCAAAAAGCATGTAAATAAACTAAGTAAAATTTGAAGCCAAATAACAATATTTGATTCCGGTTTAAATATTTTATAAGCTACGCCCAAAAATAATGGGTATCCAAGAGAAAAATACGGTGCAGTCTCATCAATGTTTTTTATAAAAAAACTATTGTGCTTATAAAATTTTTCGGCATTATAAATATACCCTTTGGAATCAATATCCTGAAAAGGATCTACAAAATTGGTCAATCGAACATAATCGTATAAGCTTTTTGAAAAAAACAAAAAAATTATGGAAAATGCCAATAAATAAACCGACTTGTTACTCACACTACCTCCCTGTAAATTTATCTATAAACTTGCACTATTGTTTTTATAATTATTTACAAAATAATTATCTTGTTTTTTACTTTTATCAATAAGTTTATTTACAACTTTGAATGCCGAAAGCATGGCAATATCCATATTATTATATTTATGCAAGCCATTTCTACCCATCAAATATAAATTTGAAAATCCTGAAAGATAATCTAAGACTATTTTTAAACTTTCTTTATAATTTTTATCATAAACAGGATATGCCTGCGTTTCACGTAAAACCATACCATCTAAAATTAAATCTTTTTTTAAAAAGCCAATTTGTTCAAGCTCATTTTTACCTATATCTAAAAGTTGTTCATCGGATAAATTCCAAAAAGAACTTGCGACAAAATCAAAATATTCCAAACTCAACGCCGTATGATTTTTATCATCAACCATTTTTAAAGAAAAATTATTCATATTGCCAATTCGGCCCATCAAAACTTCCTTTTCGTGAACATATATCCAATGATCGGGACTTATATTTGATTTATTGACAATATAATTTAGTGTAATCAAACCTCTGTAAACTAATTTTTTTGCAGCATTTAAAACTTTTTCTTCCGGTAATGGATCAAGTGATAAAATTAAATCACGCAAAGCCATAGTTGAAAAAAAATGTTCTGCTTTATACTCTTGTAATTTCTTTGCAGAATTTATCGGCGCATTAAAATCACCGGTTAAAACAGAGATTATATTTTTATTATTATGCTTTATTTGAACAACACTTGAATTTAATTTAATTTTACCCAAAGAACTGTTTGTAATTTGATTTGCAACTTTTTGCCACAACGTTCCGGCGCCTAATTCCGGATAATAAAATGTATCGCTTAAAGTTCGTGGCGCATTTTTTTTAGCCCATTTACCAAAAAATGCATAAAATATTGCTTTAGATAATGAAAAGCCTTTTATACGTTCACTAGCCCAATCTGAAGAAATTTGAGTACATAAAATTCCCCAAACTTTTTCCGTATAAGTTTTGAAAAAAATTGAAAAAAGTCTATAACCAAACTTATTTGTAACCCAATCCTGAAAAGTTTCAACTTTTTTAATTGGAAACAGACGAATTTTTATATAACTAAAAATACATCTAATACTTTCAAATATGCTTAATCCCAATAAAGCATTCATTGGTTGCAATGGATAATAGAAAAAATGTTTTTTGTAATAAATTCTTGTGAAACGCTTAAGCTGAACGAATCGGTTACCGTGATCTTCCTCTCCCTTCATCACTTCTTTCCACCATACTTCGACTAAATCTGATTGCGTTATGAAGTGATGCGGACCTATATCGAACTTGCATCCATTGTACTCTGTTGTTCTGGAAAGTCCACCAATTTTTTCATTTTTTTCTAAAACTTTCACATTAAAATTATTGTTTTTTATAAATTCAAACGCAGCGGTCAATCCTGCAGGACCTGCGCCTATAATTACTACATCTTCTTTTTTATAACCACTCATAATTTCTCTTTTTTAAAAAATTATAAAGCCAAAATTTTACCGATAATATTATCAGAATAGGTTCTATTGGCAATCTTAATCTTGCAAAACCGCAAGATAAAGATATAAAAATAAATAAAAAAACAAATAATATTAACTTAAATAAAATTATTCTATCAATAGAATAATAAACTGAATTTATAATAAAACCTACAAACCCTAATATCAAAAATATATAAAATATTATTTCCAAATAAATAAATAAAATAATAAATTTATTATTAACTTTGGGTATCAAAAATCTTTTAAATAAATCAAAAACATTATTATTATTTGAATAATCAGGTAAAGTTCCACCTGAATCTAAAAATAAAAGCTCTGAAGAATACAAAGAAAAACATGTTTTTAAAATATTTTTAACACTTAAGTTTAAAGCTATAAATGGATATTTTATAAAATAATCAAAAGCTACTTTTTCACCCAAACTACAAATTTCAGCCTCGTTTAATTTGTTATTCTTTTCTTGCGAATTTATTTTAATAGAATCTTGCCACTCTTTATTAACTTTATCCAAAGAATCTTTATAAGAAATATTGCTTGCTTGCATATAAATTCTTGCCGCGCTGTGCCTTATAAATAGTATACCGGGCAAGGTTGAAAAAAATAAATATCCCGTCAATAAGAAATTACGCAATAACCATGGTAAAATAACAATTAACCAACCCGAAAATATAAATAAAATATTAGTTAATTTATATTTTAAATTTTTAGTTAAAAATAAAATTAAAAAAACAGTTAAAAAAATTAAATATTGGCCAACCGGACGAAACATAGAAGCGAAACCTAAAAATATTCCTGCATAAAAAAATTTATTTTTAAAATAAAAAATTAAAAATAATAGAAACAAAATCAAAAAAATAGATTCAGTCAAAGCAAGCCCGGAAAATATTATAAACCCAAGATGAATACAAGAATATAACGCTGAAAGTTTTGCAAGTAAAAAATTTTGTGGGAATAATATTAAAGATAGATAAAAAATTAAAATAGGAATAAAACCGGATAAAATTATTTGTATTAAAAGAGAGTTATTAAAATTACTATCAAAATTAGTTAACGCCAAAAATATAGAATATCCGGGAACTCTGTAAAAGTGTGGACTTTCATCTAAATTATTTATTTGTTTATTTTCTATTATTTTTTCTGCGACTTGCTTATAAACCCTACTATCAAACTGCCAAAGAACTGAACTATCTTTTACAAAAAAATTAAAAAATATAAATCTTAAAGTAATAGATAAAAAAAATATAAAAATTAAAAATTTATTATTATTTTTAATATCACAAGCCAATTTCATGCTATTTTATGTTTATAAAAAATATTATAAATATATGTATAAAAAATAAATGATAATATTATTAAAAACGATTCTGCCGGTAAACGCATTCTACTATAACCACCGGCAAGACCTATAACCAAAAATAATAATATAATGGGTAAAAAACATATATAAATATTTTTTATATATTCAAACTTAGAAACAAAAAAACCTAATATTGCCAAAATAAAACCACCAAAAACACCCAATAATATTAATATAAAAAGTAAAATTTCAAACAAAATCAAAAGTTGAACACCAATTTTATCAGTTTTTGGATTTACATAACGATAAATCATTTCTTTAATAGTTCTTTTTTGTGAAAAATAGTCTATAGAAGCTCTATTATTTTCTAAATATAAAATTTCAGCAGAATAAAGAGAAAAACTTGTTCTAAATATATCAAGTAAAAAATTTTTAATAGTTATTAACGGATATTTTTTAAAATATTCCAATGCCAAATCCATTTGCAAATTACAATATTCTATTTCATTTGGCGATCTATTATATTTTTCTTTAAAATCTTGAGCATTAATGTCAATTTCTCTTGTAAGATATTTTTTAGCCCTATCATAAGTTAAATCTTTTTCTATCATGACACTACGAGCAGCTGCAAAATTTAAAAAAAGACCACCAGGCAAACTATGTAGAAAAACTTGGCCCTGTAAATTATAATTTCTAATAAGCCATGGCGAAACGGTAATTATAAATCCTAAAATTAAGAATAAACTTTTTATTAAACTTATTTTAATATTTTTATTTTTAAAAAATAAAATAATAATCACAAAAAAAATTAAATAGTGCCCAATAGGACGAACCAAACCGGCCAGCCCTAAAAAAACACCTGCTGAAAATAAATGTTTATTTTTAAAAAATAGAATAGAAAAAATTAATAATAAAAAAATAAACAAAGATTCAGACATAAAAAAGCCTGAGTATAAAGTTAATCCAATATGAATTGCACTATAAATAGATGCCATTCGAGCCAATAATAAATTTCCGGGCATTATTATTAATGCCAAAAAATAAATTAATATTGGTATAAAAGATGCAAGTAATATCTGTAACCATAAAACATTTTTTGTATCAATTCCAAATATTTTATAACCGGTGGCAAGAAATAATGGATAACCGGGCAATCTGTAAAAATTTGGATTATCATCAACACTAAAACTTTTGTTAATTACTAATCCCTGAGCTATTTTATGATATGTATTTGAATCAACCTGCCAATAATTATTATTATTTCCAAGATAAAAATAAAAAACTGCAGATTTAATTAAAAAAGAAAAAATAAATAAACACAATAAAAATAAATATTGATTATTAAAAATTTTAATCTTCAAAATACTCAATTCCTCCGTTATTTCTAACAAGTTTATCAACAATTAATGTTAATCTTGTTGAATACAAAATTCTTTCAATTGAAATTGGAGGTTTTGATCCTTCAATTTTAGCCAATCTTACAAATTCATTAAACAATTCTTCATGCCCCTTATCTGAATACCTTGAGCTACGGCTAAAAGATATAGGCAATCCAAAGCCTTTCAAAGTTTTATAATCTTGCATTAATATAGTTTTACCATCAAATAAAATTTCCATATATTCTTTATCAACCTGCATATTTCCCATAGAAGAATATGTCAAACTACAACAAGACCCATCACTCATTTGAACTGTAGCAATAAAATTTTCAGTATTCAAAACATCCAGTGAACTATTATTTATAGGTAAAACAACAACAGATTTAGGCTTAGAATTTGTTAAGTAGCAAAATAAATCAAATATATGGCAAGCTTCACCTATAATTCTTCCACCATTTTCTTTTTCATTAATCCAATGATCTTTTGATATATAGCCTGCATTCATTCTATAATTTATTATTACAGGATTTTTTCTGTCATCCAATGCACTTTTAATAATTTGATTAAATGGTGCAAACGATCTATTAAAATCAACTGAGTAAAAAGCATTTTCATTTAATTTAAAAAACTTTTCAAGTAAATCCAATTGTTCAAAATTTACAACTGCGGGTTTTTCCACGAAAACAGCTTTTCCATTTTTCAAAGCTTCTAAAGATTGAGCAAAATGATATTTATGTGGCGTGGCTATAATAACCATATTTAAATCATCATCACTTAAAACCTTTGTTGATGAATTTGTTATTCGTTTTACATTATAAATTCTTGAAGTAGTTAAAAGATTCGCCGTATCTTTATCCACAAATGTATGCATTTTTACAAATTTATTTTTAGAAACAATTGGAAGAAGTTTTATCTTTGCAAAACCACCAATTCCAACAAACCCAACTTGCAAATGTCCAACCGGAGCTTTATATTTTAAACCACGCATAACATCCGAAACTGAACATTTTCCGGAATCAAAATCTACATATGAGGACGCATCTATTTCTTGCGTTATTTCATCTAAAATATTTGTAGATAAATTCTGATCAAAAGCAAATAAAGCACCCAGACCTTTTTTCTTTTTTAAATAAGAATAGGCACTTTCAGATTCGTGTATACCAAATTCATTATTTACCAAAAAATCCAATTTTATTTTTTTCTTTTCTACAAGATCAACGAATAATTCCATATTTCTATTTTCAGTCCAACGTACATGCGAATAAGGATAATCAAAACCCTTATTTTCATAATTTGGATCATGTCGCCCAGGACCATATGAGCATGAAATCAAAAAATCAATTTCTTTAGAATAAAAAGGCTCTCTGGAAAAATTAAGATTAACATCGCCGACTAAAACAACTCGCCCTTTTCTTCTGGTATAATTCATAGCATTATTAATAATTGATCCATCTTGGGACGATGCTGTAATAATAGTTGCATCAACTCCTTTATGATTTGTTAAAAAATTTATTTGGTCCAAAAGATTATTTTTGGCATCAAGAACAAAATCAATTCCCATTTTTTTTGCTATATCAAGTCTATCAGAATCAATATCTATTCCAAAAACCTGGCACCCTGAAAGCTTACACAATTGAGCCGTTATTTGTCCGATAAGACCCAAGCCAAGAACAACAACCTTTTCTCCTAAATTTAAATTTGCTCGCCGAAAACCTTGCATTGCTATCGCACCAATTGTTGTCAAACTTGCCACTTTTAAATTTTTGTTATCATATACTTTTGTTGTCAAATTAACAGGAACTGAAACATATTCGGCATGATTTGCCACATTTGCTCCGGCACAAGCAACATAATCACCTATTTTAAATTTATCAACATTTTTACCAACGGCAATCACTCTTCCGGAACAAGAATAGCCCAAAGCTGAAATATTATTTAATCTATTTTTAACCAAAGACCAAGTTCCAATAAGCCCATCGGTTTTTACAGCTCCAAATATTTTATTTATATTTTGAGAACTATTTTGTGTAAATTTTTCCAGTATAGACTTTTCCGATTGATTTATTGTTGCCAATTCCGTACCGGAGCTAATAAAAGAATAGGCAACTTTTACCAAAACTGAATTTTCATCAGTCGTTGGAACCGGAACATTATCAACAAAGAGTTTACCTTTTTTCAAAAAAAGTTGATTCATTGATTTCCCCTAATGTTTTTGTAATCCCTATTACCATCTACCCCAAAATCTAAATTAAACCGACTTTTTAGCTCATAAAGCTTATAAGTCAGCCCACATTCATCTATAACTACTTTATTTTTTAAATCAAAATTTTTTATTTCATAAAAAGCAGAATGCTTTACCAAAATTAGAATCAAATCTGCCCATTTAACAGATTCATAAAAATTATAGAATCGTTTAAAACCCAAGCCATCCAACATATTCTCTCCAAGGTTTGGTTCTAAAACGGCAAACTCAAAGAGCTCTCGCTTTCTGTTAAGCTCAGCTGCAATTTTTAAAGCAGGAGAACCTCTTAAATCATCAACATCAGGCTTAAATGTTAACCCCAACGCCAAAACCCTTGGTCTAGGAATATCAGGTTTAATTATTTTTGCAACAGCATTTAAAACATTTTTTATAATAACATCTGGTTTTGAATCATTTATGTTTCTTGCAGCTTGCAATACCTTAGAATTTTTGGGGAATGCTTGAATTAAAAACCAGGGATCAACAGCAATACAATGACCACCAACGCCACATCCGGGTTGTAAAATATTTACCCTTGGATGCTTATTTGCAAGTTCAATCAATTTAAATGGATCCACGCCTATAGATTTTGCCATCAGTGAAAGTTCATTGGCGTATGCAATATTTAAATCTCTATAAGAATTTTCTGCAAGTTTTACCATCTCTGCTGTTTTATCATCGGTAATATAAATTTGACCCAAAACAAAAGAAGAATAAAAATTTTTTGATAATTCACTTGCTGTTTGACATATGCCACCAATAACCCTATCGTTTGAAACCAATTCTTCAAATATTCTTCCGGGCAAAACTCTTTCAGGACAATGTGAAACATAAAAATCTTTTGATAATTTTAATCCGGATTCTTTTTCAATTAAACGTGCAAATTCCAAAGTAGTACCTACAGGAACAGTAGATTCCAAAATAACCAAATTACCATGAACCAATACTTTGGATATTTCTTTTGCAGCACTAAATACATAAGATAAATCAGCTTTTTTTATTTTTTTATCACTATTTAAAAATGGAGTTGGAACGGCAACTAAAAATATATCAGCCTGTTTAATGTTACCTGAAACTGTTAATAATTTATTTTCTATAACACTTTTTAATTTATTTTCTATTCCATTTTCTATTATTGGAGATATGGCTTTATGTATTTTTTCTATTTTAGATAAATCTACATCAAAACCATAAACCTGATATCCATTTTGAGCGGTAACTATGGCTGTTGGTAATCCAATATATCCAAGACCGACAACAGAAACCTTCTTCATCACTACTCCAATAAAAATTCAAAATATTTTGGATAAAAATTTTATAAATTTAGCTTATTTTTAAGAATTGAAACAATTCTTTGACAAGCATTTCCGTCACCATAAATCGATGACATTTTTTCATTTGTTTTTTTTAGATGATAGCATTTTTCCATAGAAGATAAAATTAAATTTTCATTGGTACCAACAAGGTCCTCGGAGCCATCCCAAACGCCCTCCCAACGCTCTGTAACATCACGCAACACTATAACATGTTTGCCTAAACTTACAGCTTCTTCCTGTATCCCTCCGGAATCGGTAACAACAAAATTAGAATTCAACAAAACATATATCAGATCTTTATAAGATAGTGCATTTATAATTTTTATATTATTAATATTTAGAATATCTTCTTTTTCGGCTGCAAGTAAAACATTGGGATTTGGATGCATAGGGAAAATTATCAAAGAATCTTTATAAATATTTGCAAATTTTTTAACAGCTCCAAAAATTCGTTCCAATCCGGAACCAAAAGATTCTCGTCTGTGCGCAGTAAGTAAAATTATTTTTTTATTTTCTTTTTTAGCTATTTCTATAAGATTTATTAAATATTTTTCTATTTCTATTTTTTTATTATCTATTAAGTCTCGCATCCAATTTAAAGAATCAACAACGGTATTTCCGGTACAAAAAACTCGTTCACGATTTATACCTTCGGATAAAAGATTTGCTGTAGAAAATGCCGTTGGTGCAAAATGATAATCTGCTATTTGACCAACCAATTTTCTATTTAATTCTTCAGGAAATGGTGATTTCATATTACCGGTTCTTAAACCGGCTTCAACATGCCCAACCGGAATATGTAAATAAAATGCAGCAAGAGCCGATGCCATAGTTGTTGTTGTATCGCCATGAACTAAGACCAATTGAGGTTTTACTTTTTCATAGACCTCTTTAGTTCTATCCATAATTGTCTTTTGTAAATAAAATAAATCCTGATTTTTTATCATAACATCAAGATTAAAATCCGGTGTGACATTAAAAATATCAAATACTTGTTGCAACAAATCCGAGTGTTGAAATGTTGCACATAAAAGTGTATTTATTTTTTCTTTTTTTAATGCAAAATATAATGGCACAAGTTTTATAGCTTCAGCTCTTGTACCAACAACTAAAATTATCGGTTTATTCATAGATATTAAATAGTTATATTTATTCCAATATTACCATTGGTTTTATTTACAATATCATTAATTAATGCTTCTTTTCGACTTTGTTCACATTCTTTTTGAACATGGCTACTAATTTCTTTAGCTACCGTACTTGTAAGTTTTTTTACTTTCTTTTGATATTTTTTATAGCGTTTATACTGTTCCTTATAAAGCATACAACTAACAATAGAACCCAATCTTAATGTGATTTTTTCTAAAAATTCATCTATTTGTTTTTTCAGAAAAACAGATTCTCTACAAATCCACAAATCTTTATTGTATTCAATGGTTTCTTTGCATGCAGAGTCCAATAAAAATTTTGCCGATATTAAATTTAATTTAATCGAATCCAAATCTTGTCTGGCATCAACCAATGGCCAATTTGAATAATAATTTGAAATTATATAGCCTAGAAAAAGTTGTTCCGTTTCAAATTCGTTTACAACAATATATTTTAAATGAGTGTTATTAACTATATCGCTTGCATTATTAAATTTACCAATCGGTGTATTATCAAGAGCTATTTTATATGCCAAATATGCGGCCAAACAACCAATTGCACTTCCCCAAAAAAAACTTTTCCAATTTTTTGAATTATCATGTGTAAAAAACCAAGTAATTGCACCAACGCTAAGACCGGTAATTGCGCTTGCCCATTTTACATTTTCTTCTTTTATAGGCTTTATATTTTGGAAATTTAAAAACACAAAAGTTATAATTAAAAAAAACTTACGCATTACTTCTCCTTTTTTTAATCAAACGTTATGCTCCCGCCATACTCATACTTGATCCATTTGAGTTAATATTCTTATTATTCTTATGTCTAGCTTCATCATTTTCGTCAAGATTATTAACAGGATAACCGTAATCTTGGTTATCAATAATAGTTTGATTAACTTTATTATCACCAATTTTAATTTTTGTATTATCGGCACTTGGCAAACTACTTACAGTACTTGATTGTTGTTGCTTTTCATATTTTGCAGCAACATCTGCTTTTTTTATCTTTTGTTTTACGACGGGTTCAACTTTTTTTTCAGCAGCAGCACTTGCAGGATTTTCACGCTTAAAATTATTATTTTTTATACTACTGTTATTTACATTATTACTTGCAGCGCTTGCCTTTTCCGTAGCAATATTGGGTTTAGGCTCAGGTTTTTGCGCAACTGCATAGGGCTTTGCATCTGCAGCCTTTTCTTTATTTGTTTTATCATAATTACTGTAATTATAACTATAAGTATTATTACTATTTAAGTTAAATTGAGATGTATTATATTTTTGACGCTGTTTTTTATATGTTTCATGATTTTTAATTTTACTTGAATATTCTTTAATTTGCCTTGAAATTTTATTTATTTCTCTATTCAAATAATCAATTTCAAGTTTAACTCTATAATCAGAATCTATCTGATTTAAAAAACGTTCGGCTTCGTACAATTCATTTAAATAAGATTTAAGATTACGTTTTAACTTAACTAACGGATAATCATATCCATAAAGATTGAATAGTTCTGAAGAATTAAAATCTGAAAAATAATATCGCTCTCTATTTATTTTATCTAAAATCATTTTAGCTTTTATATACAAATTTTCATTTTCCAATCTTTTACGCTCTGCCGCTATTTTTTCCTGTTCTCTTAAATAAAATTCATACTCTTGATATTGTTTTTTGTATTCATTATATGATCTAATAACAGATATATCATAACTTATTCTATCAATGGCAAGATCAAGTTGCTTAATTAATTTTTCCGTTTTTATCAAAAGTTCTGCAAATTCATTATCAAAAGATTGATTAAATCCTGATCTTGCTTCAATTTGAGCCATTTTTAAAAGATCTCTAGCTCTAATAAGGCGCGAATAAACTTTTTGTAAATTATTAACAATTCTAACAAACGGACCGGCTCCATTAATGTAATTACGCCCAAAAATACCCCAAATATAATCCCAATAAGAATTTATATTTTCAAAATCAGAAATATTTTTTAAAAATAAATCATCGGATGATAAATATTTTATTTCAGATAAAGCTTCATTAAACTTTTTGATGGCTATGTGATTATAAAAAGAATTATTATATTTTTTAATATTTTTTAAATAAGAATTAAGCAAAATATAAGAAACAGTAACGCCAAGGCCTGCGCCTATAAAACCATTAATTATTTTTCCAAATTCATTGTGATCGGAGATAGAATAACAAACATATCCGCCAAAACCAGCTGCTGCAAGTATGCTTAATTTTATCAAAAATTCTTTATCATACTTAGATTCTATTTGATTATAATAATCAATAGTTACAGGTTTTAAGTTGAAGGATATTTGTGAAAATAATATAAGAGACAAAATTATTTTTTTCATAAAAAACTTTCCTTTAAAAATTAATATCCATATCTCGAGTATCTATAAGTTGGATATGTGTAAATTGGATGTGAATAACTACTATTATAAACATTTACAACTTTTGGTTTTTTGTACTCTTCTTTTTTAATTTCATACATAATTTTACTTCTAAGATTTCTTACAATTTCTAATGCTCTATTTCTTAGATATTTGTCACCATTCTTTAAATATTCTAAATACATATTATCAAAAGTACTATACAAACCTTCGGGCAAACATTTTTTCAAATTCTTATCAGATTTAATGTTTAAATCCGGATTATAATTATTCATAAACCATTTTAATACACCAAATAATCTATCATCAATTGTTAATCTATTAATAACTTCAGTTGATAATTCCCAAGTCATTAAAGCAAATAAAGCCCCAAACATAGCTCCAAAAAAATTTCCAAAAAGTCGCTTTTCTACTTTTCGTTCTTTACTTAAATCACTTGTTTTAAATATTTTTTGCCATCCAATATATGTACCAACAAAAGCTGATACCATTAATATATATGGTAAAACCTCAAAACCTGTTGGGTAATCTTCTGGATACTTTATAGTCAAATTATCAATAAAATCCCATGGATTTTGTTGATAATAAGCTTTCTCGCTTTCGGAAATTACAACACATTTTAGAAACGAAAAATTTGATACAAGCAATAATGCTAAAATTATTTTTTTCATAAAAAACTTTCAGATAAAATATTAAATTTTCTAATCGAATACTAAGTCAGTGAGTTTATTTAAATTCCAAAATTTAGCAACAAAAAAAAGCCGGCTATTATACCGGCTTAAATTTAATTTTTTTTTACTTTTAAAATATTACGCTAAATAAACTATAGATGCATCTTTACGCAATTCAGTTTCAAACTCTTTTTCAAACGTTTGCTTCTTTTGTGCTTGCAAAACAGATTCTATTTCCAAATATCGCTCATTTAAAGTTCGTAAATATTTTTCAGATTTATCTAATACTTTAACAATTTGATAAACATCATCTTTTTTAAAAGGTTTACTTACTTCATCTTTTTTCATATTTGAAACAAAGGACAATTCTGCACTTAAATCTTTTTTCAAAACCCAACCTAAATCTTCCCAATTTAAATTATCAGAATTTTTCAAATTATCATTTTCATCAACGTAATCAGCTGAAACGTCACAAATATTTAACAAATATTTCTCTTCATTCCAACTTGGATTTTTGGAATAAAAATTTTCAACCTCTTGTTTTGTTACAACCGCACGTTCCGCAAATTCGGCACCCTTTAAACGTTCAATAGCTATAAATCTGGCCATTTGGTTTTTATAATCCAAATAATTCAAACCTTCTTTTTTAAGCTCAGCCTCAAATTCTGCATCTGTCATTTCATTAAGACCATTACTAATTCTAAAATTAGTAATTTGTTTTTCTACTTCTGCTGCTGTTGGTAAAAATTTATAATCTACAGCTTTTTGAAAAAGAAGCTCTTGTTTTACCGCTTCATCAGCAGATAATGCTTGCCCTGTTACAATTTGAGGTTTTTCTATAACCGATTTTAAAATATTTACGCCATTAACTCTTGCAACAATTTCATCAACTAAAACTCGTTCAGACTTTTCATCAGCTTTTGTTTCAACTTTACTATTCTTATCTTTATTATTTTTACTTTTATCATTTGCTGCAAAACTATTAGAAACAAGTAAACCCAAAATCAAAATATTTAAAATTTTTTTCATATTTTCTCCCGCAAAAAATTCATCTGATCACAGACTTATCTGATTACAGATTTTATATTTTCAATTGCACTTATATTTTCCAACGTCGATAAATCACCAATATCTTGTTTTTGTAATAAGTTGGATAAAACTCTTCTTATAATTTTACCCGATCTGGTTTTTGGTAAACTATCAACAAAATATATCTTACCAGGTTTTGCCAAAGCGCCAATCTCTATTTTCAAAGTATTAATTATTTCCGTTTTTATAATATCAGTATTTTCGTGTTGCGTTTTTAAAACAACAAAAAGAGCAAAATCCTGTCCTTTTATTTTATCCGGTACAGCTGCAACAGCCGCTTCGGCAACCATATGATTTTTAATTACGGCATTTTCTATTTCTGCAGTTCCGATCCTGTGACCTGCAATATTTAAAGTTTCATCGGATCTTCCCAAAATCCAAAAATATCCGTCTTTATCTTTTATTGCAAAATCGCCGGCATAATAACAATCTTTAAATTTTGACCAATAAGTTTCTTCGTATCTTTTATTATCACCCCAAATACCCAAAGTTAATCCGGGCCAACAATTTTTTATCACCAAATACCCTTTATATCCATCCGGCAAAGGCAACCCATGTTCATCAACAATTTGCGCATCTATAATATTTAGCGGAAAAGTTGCAGATCCGGGTTTTAATTTTTCGATTCCATACTCTCTTTTTGGTGAAATCATAAAACCACCGGTTTCCGTCTGCCACCAGGTATCTATAATTGGACATTTTTTATTACCAACGTGTTCAAAAAACCATTGCCAAACGTCCGGATTAATAGCTTCACCAACGGAACCTAAAACACGCAATGAACTTAAGTCAAAACCGGAAAGCCATTCTTGGCCCAATTTTATTAACATTCTTATTGCAGTTGGCGAAGTATAAAAAACTGATACTTTATATTTTTGAATAATCTTCCACCAAGTTGATGGATCGGGATAATCCGGAGCGCCTTCATGAAGAATCATGGTTGTTCCCGACATTAATGGCGCATAAACAACATATGAATGTCCGGTTACCCAACCAATATCGGCAGTACACCAATAAATTTCATCTTTAACTTTACCAAATGCAGATTCAAAAGTTGAATTTATATAAGTTAAATAACCACCGGTTGAATGAACTATGCCTTTTGGTTTTCCGGTAGTTCCGGAAGTATAAAGTATAAATAATGGATCACTTGATTCCATATGTTCGGGTTCACAGTAATCTTCAGATTTACTAATTAATTCTTCATATAAAATATCTTTTTTATTATCAATGGCAACAGGTTTATCGGTACGTTTTATCAAAATAACTTTTTCTATCGATGTTTCATGTGCAGCCAAATCTACAATAAATTTTAGATCCGTATATTTTCCTCTGCGCAAAACAAAATCCGCAGTAATTATAAATTTTGCATTTGTGTCTATTATTCGATCTTTTAATGATTTATAAGAAAAAGCAGAAAATACGACATTGTGTATTGCGCCTAAGCGCGCAACGGCCAACATAGAAAATATCGCTTGTGGAATCATGGGCATATATAAAACTACTATATCACCCTTTTTTACACCAAGATTTTTCAACCCTGAGGCAAGTTTATTTACCTGAATATAAAAATCATTGTATGTAAAGCTTTGAGATTCTCCGGACTCACTTTCCCAATAAAGTGCAACTTTTTCGCCTAACCCATTTTTTACGTGCCTATCTACACACTGGTATGATGCATTTAATTTTCCACCAACAAACCATTTTACATAAGGCTTTTCGCCTGAACTTACTTTATCCCACTCTTTAAACCAATCCAACTTTTTTGCTTCATTCGACCAAAATTTATCACTCATGTTTTATCCAAATTTTAATTTATATTTTTTGTTTATTTTGAATAAGTTAGGATAGTTCAAAAAAATTATGTTCGCAAAAGGGGTTTATTAAAAAAATCTCAACACTAAAAAAAATGTTTTGATTATTTCTCAAATATAATTCTAATAGTAGGTGTAAATTGATTATTTTCTTCAAATAATTCAATCATTTTATCTCTAAATTTAGAAACCTTTATTCTTATTTTATCAAATTCCTGATAATCAAATGTATTTTCAGCATCTATATCAACAATTACATTTTTTATATTTTTATTATCTAACAACTCTTCAAAAAATCGCTGAACCCTATCCATTCTAGAAAATAAAGATTCATAAACTAATGCAACATGTTTCTCACTGTTATCAATAGGACAATCACCACTAAAAAGATCTACAGTCTGCGTATCCATAGGGCAATCCGTTAACTCAAAAATTAATTCATAATTTTTCAATTTTTGAAGAACCGGTATAAAAGGTTTCGCTATATTTCCCCCCAAATTTGTCCCAATTTTGTATTTAACACCTATATTGGTTATTTCAAATGATAATTCTATTTTTTTATCTAAATCAATATTTTTATCTATAAATTCAATTTTGACTAAAATGCTCGTATACATAATTCAATCCAATGATTCAATTTTAACAGGTTTAATATATTTTCCATAGGTAAGATAAAAAATATTTTATATATTTTCATAAACATCCTATAAAATTAAACATACTTTTTCTAAAAACATATTTTTAATAAACAAAAAATTAACTATTTTTAATAATTTCTATTTCAGGTTTTTTCGTAGAAACTACTTCTATGACATAATCTTCTTCGGTTATTGCATAATGCACATATTTTTTCTTATTTTCAATTACGATATTACCTTCTTGCGTTAATTGATCGACCCATTGTGAATTTTTAATAATATATGAATGCCATTCACAATGAAAATCACCATTTTGAATTAATTTTTTGTTTATTAAAAATATGTTTTT
>JAHIKO010000040.1 GCA_018897535.1 Candidatus Dependentiae bacterium | reverse complement strand
TTATTTTCAATTTCTTTTTCTAAAATATCAAGACCGGTTTTATCTTTGGCAGAAACAGCTAAAATATTTGATCCAAAAATATTTTTGTTTTTATAAAAAACAGAATCCTGAATAAGACTTAATCTGACGCAGTCAATTTTATTAGCAACAACTATAATCTTATCTTTATACTCTTTTACAAGTTGTTCATAAACATCAAGTTCATGAGTTTCAATATCTCTTGAAATATCTAAAACAAGTAAAATTACATCTGATAATTTAGCTTGATCCAAACTTCTTACAATTCCCTCTTTTTCAATAAAATCATTTGTTTCTCGAAGGCCTGCCGTATCGGTCAATTGCCAAAAATTACCGTTTCTATAAATACTGGACTCTATTACATCTCTAGTTGTTCCTGCAATTTGAGTAACAATAGCTCTCTCAGCACCTAAAATGGCATTAAATAAAGTAGATTTACCCGTATTAACTTGGCCAATAAGTGCAATTTTAATTCCATTTTTTATTTGCTGCTGTTGATTAAAATTAACTTTTAATAAATTTAATTCTTTTAAAATCTCATCTATTTCAGTAATAATTAAATTATCAATATCCAAATCTTGTTTTTCTTCTTCAAAAAATTCAAAGCTACCTTCAACCAGTGCTAAAACTCGTAAAATTTTTTGTTCTATTTTTATAATAAAATCAGATAAAGAGCCCTTAACTTGTGAAATGGATTTACGTAAAGCAAGCTGAGTACTTGCATTAATTAAATCATTTATAGCTTCAGCTCGAATAAGATCCAATTTATTATTTAAAAAAGCTCTTTGAGTAAACTCACCATGTCCGGCCATTCTTGCACCATTTTTTATTGCCAATTCTATTATTTCATCAATAATAAATTGATTATTATGACAACTGATTTCAATAACATCTTGGCCTGTAATTTTATTGGTTACAAAACCATGATGTATGGTATGAGTTGGTAATTCTGCCAAATATTTATTGGATGACAATCGTGAAATCTTATCAACAATAGAAACAGAATTAACACCTGAAAATCTAATAATGGCAATAGCCCCATTACCTTTTGGGGTTGATAGAGCTACAATCGTTTCCTGATCTAAAGTTAAATATATATTATTTTGAGAATTACTCATTTTTGTTATTTTTAGAATGTATTATTAAGTAATAATTAGAAAATTTTTTCTTATATTTTCTTCTTAAAAATTGCATTAAAAGATTTGAAATACTTATAAAAAACATTTTTTCATCTTCATTATCTTTTAATATTCTTTTATCAAGAAAAATATTTAACATTTTATTTTCAACTGTAATTGAAAAATCAACATTAAATTGCATAATTGCCAAAATATCTTTAAAGCTTGATTTAACATGATCAACATATTCGTCTTTCCAAACTATATGTCTTTTACTAAAATCAATATCAACCTTTTCTTGCCCGGATTTAATATTTTCAACTCTATTTTGATTAACTTTTGCAATAATAGCTTTATTTTTATTTTGAAACTCTATTTTTTTAGGTACACCAACTGTCTTTTCCGGGTTATAACTAATAGAAACAACTGCAGGCTTTTTAATTATTCCAAAAAAGTTTTTTTCTTCAAAATTTAATATTTTAACAGAAAATTCAGAGGGTCTGCCGGAAATATCCCAAGCTTTTTCTACGGCTTTAATAACGCTATTCTCTTCTTGAAGTATCGACTTCATTTAATAAATCCTCATGTGATAGTAATAAAAACAGGTATTTACACACAATATAGTCTAGATTAGAACAAAAAATAAACAATAGGGTTTAAAATTGGAGCGGGAGACGGGATTCGAACCCGCGACCCTTGCCTTGGCAAGGCAATGCTCTACCGCTGAGCTACTCCCGCGCATTGGTTCGATTTATATGCTAAAATTTATAGGCAAAATATAATATTGTCAATGCCGTTTTTAGCAAAAATCAAACAAAAAATAAATCATAGCCACTTGTTTTATTTTTACAATAAGTGCAATATAAATAGGTATTTTTGGAATATTATAATCTTTTAAAATTGATAAATTATGACTAAATTAAATATATTAGACCTATCTATAAAAGAAACCGAGCTTCTAGTTGAAAAATTGGGCGAAAAAAAATTTCGTGCAAAACAACTTTTAAACTGGATTTACAAAAAAAATGTCTTAGATTTTGACCTAATGACAAATATTTCAGAAGATTTTAGAGCTAAGTTGAAATTAAACTGTACCCTTGATATACCAAAAATCTACAATCACCAAAAATCAACCTTGGATAAATCACATAAATTTCTACTTGAAACTATAGATAAAAATCTTATTGAATCTATTTTAATAATAGATGAAAACAGAAGTACTTTATGTGTTTCGTGCATGATAGGTTGCCCTTTAAAGTGTAAATTTTGTGCAACCGGTAGCGAAGTCCAATTTAAAAGAAATCTGACATCATCGGAAATTTTGGGTCAATTTATAGCAATTCAAGATTTTATGCAAAAACAAAACATATCTGAAAAAATAACAAATATTGTTTTTATGGGAATGGGAGAGCCTCTACTTAATCTTGAAAATGTAGAAAAATCAATTCAAATATTAACTTCTATGGATGGCTTTGGCTTATCTAAAAGTAGAATTACTGTCTCTACTGCCGGAGTAACAAAGAATTTATCCGTTTTTATAAATAAATATGGTGTAAAACTTGCTGTTTCCGTGCATTTTCCAACAGAAGAACAACGCTTAGAATTTATGCCAATAAACAAATTATATTCTTTATCAAATTTAATCACCGAATTAAAAAAAATTAAATTAAATAAAAGAGATTTTATTACAATAGAATATTTAATGATCAATGATATAAATGATAGCTTACAACATGCTATTAAATTACATAAGCTAGTGTCAGATCTTAAAGTAAAAATTAATTTAATCCCGTTTAATCCAATAAAAACATTTTCAGGTAAACCATCTGAAGATAATAAAATAGAAAAATTCGCAAATTATTTAAAATCAAAAAATATATTCACAACTATACGAAAAAGTAGGGGAAAAGACACACAAGGTGCCTGTGGTCAATTTTCATTAAAATAGTTTAAATAAAAAAGAAAGTAGATTATGAATATAAATAACCTATCAATTTCATTAATTTCCGACAGCGGCATAAGTGCTGATTTTATATCAAAATTTTGCTTATTTTTGGCCATATTATTATTAACAACAATAGCAACAGGTAAAATATTAAAAAAATTATTAAATTTACCCATTGTTGCAGGACAGATAATTGGTGGAATAATACTTGGTCCATCAATTATAAATATAAAAAATATTCATATATTAAATGAACCTATAAAATTTTTAGACTCTACAAAACAATATATTTGCAATATTGCTTCAACTGATTTTTTTATTTTTTTCGTATTATTAATTTCATCGGGATTAACAGTATCATATTTACTTTGGATTGCAGGACACGAAACAGATGTTCAGGATATTGCAAAAGTTGGAATTGAATCAACTTTGGCAGGTTTTATAGCTGCAATATTACCAATATTTATGATTACAGGAACGTTGTATTTAATTGAGGGAAGTGCATTTACGCTTGCTTCTGCAATTGGGCAAGGCGTAGTCTTTGCTGCTACAAGTGTATCCATACCTATTGCCATGTTGATTTCATATGGAAAAATTAATTTACGTTCGTCAAAAGCTACAATTGGTGCGTCTATAATTGATGATATCTTGGCTATTATATTATTTTCAATTTTTATAATACTTCTTCAAAGTGGTGCTCTTGGAATTGTAACAAATACTAATCAAATATCTGCGAATACAAGTATCAGTTTTGCATTAATAAAAATGGTATTTGCTTTTATACTTATGTTTTTGGTTGGAAAACTATTCATAAGTCCGGTAAACAATCTACTTGATAAATACAAACTTTCACACTTAATTCCACCATTTGCAACACTAATGATGCTTTCATATTTTTCTTTATCGGAAATGGTTGGAGGCCTTGCCGGAATTACCGGAGCATATTTTGCAGGATTATTTCATCGAACATCGGATAAAAAACATAGAGCATTAAGAGCAATTTCGCCATTTGTTAATTCAATTTTATTGCCAATATTTTTAGGATCTATTGGAATGCAAGTTAATATTAATGGATTAAATTTGCACCATTGGATTTCAATATTTATTTTATTGGTTGTTGCTGTAGTTGCAAAAGTATTTGGTTGTTTTATAAGTACATGGATTACAAATTTTTTCATAAAAGATAACACTCAAAAATGGTCCTTTTGGGAAAGTTACCTATTTGGATCATCTATGGTCGCACGAGGTGAGGTCGGACTTGTTATAGCAACTATTTTAAATAGTACAAATCTAATGTCTGCAAATCAGTACGTAGTCTGTGTAACAGTTATTATTTTAACGTCAATAATTTCACCAATAATGCTTTTATTTGGATTTAAACAACTTGAAACAAAACCATCTGATAAAGAATTTTCAACTATAATTGGACCATTTGAAAATCTATCTACAAGATATTTATTTGATACACTTTATGCTTATGTGGAAAAAACTGAAAATATGATGCCTATTATAGAACTTTCAGAAGGTGAAAAGATTTTAACATTGAGTGAAAATACAAGAATTATATTAAATTCAAATAATGCAATTGAATTTAAAGGTAATGAAACAAAAATTAAAAATATCTTAAAGAATATAAAAACTCAGATAACTCACGATCTTGATAAAATACCTGTTACAATAGAAGATTAAGAAAATAGAAAAGACCGAAATAAAATTTTATTTCGGTCTTTTCTATTTTTAAAATTCTTTTAATTAACTTACTGTTATTTCAGCTCTTCTGTTTGGAGCAAGTTCTTTTATAAGTTCTTGTTTATCCGTTTTTTCGCTCCAGACTATTGGCATTTCTTGACCATAACCAACTGTTTTTACCTTTTCTTCAGGAACGCCGCTTTTTACCATTTCTTTTTTAATAACATCGGCTCTTCTTTCTGAAAGAGGTATATTATAACTTGGTGAGCCCATCTGACATGCATGTCCTTGAACTACAACAGTTTTACCTTCTGCAACGGCTAATTTTGCAGCTTGAACATCTTCAGTTAAAGCATGTTTTTGATCTTCTCTAATTCTATTCTCATTCAAATCAAATTGAACTGTTTTAAAATTTAAGTTTTGAACCTCTTCTTCGTTCCATGCAACAAATGCATTTTCATCTTCGGTATTTTCGTTTAATAAAGAATTATCAATTTCAGATTGAGCAACTTTGGTTGTGTCTAAATTTTCATCGGCGAATGCAAATTCTGAAGAATCTTCAAAAAAATCTTCAATTTCATTATCCACTACAGGAATATCTGCTTCGGCCATTTTTTGCGTTAAGCTATTTTCGTTTAATGCGACCTTTTTATTATCATTCTTATTACTCTTTTTTCCGCATCCAACCATCAGAAGTGCCAAAACGAGAGTACAAGAAATCATAATCTTATGTAAATTCAACATAGAACTCCTTCCACAATATGAAAAGTAAAACTAAAAAAACCTTATCGGCCTAAACATTACCATATTTTCTTGAAATTTCATACTAATTTTTGACAATATTGTTTATAATGGTGTTTATTATTTAATAAGAAATTTAGAAAATACAAAATTATTATACGGAGTATAGCTTGAAAAAAATTTTAATAAATAAAAATATTTGGCAAACAAGAGTTGCCGTCTTGCGAGATGATAAATTGCAAGATATGTATTTTGATACACATTCCAAAGAAGAATTGGAAAAATGTTTTTTTAAAGGGAAAATATCCAAACTTTTGCCCGGAATACAAACTGCTTTTGTCGATATTGGCCAAAAAAAGGCCGGTTTTTTGCACATATCTGAAATAGACAGGGCGTTGGCAACTGAAAAAACTGCAGAATTTTTACATGTTGATGATTCTGAGCAAGATGTAATTCGCAAACAAATTAAAAAAGCGATAAGTATAGAAAAAATATTTTCACAAAATGAAGAAATTTTAGTTCAAGTAATTAAAGAACCCATTTATGAAAAGGGTGCAAAACTTACAACATGTTTTACTCTTCCGGGTAAATTTGTCGTCCTAATGCCAAATATTCCTCAAATTGGAATATCAAAAAAAATAAGTGATAAAGATGAACGCACAAGATTAAAAGAAATTTTACTAAAATGTTTGCCGCCAAATATGGGAGCTATAATCCGCACAACCATGGAAGGCCGTAAAGCAAAAGATTTAAAAAAAGACATATCTTTTTTAATTTCGACCTGGCAATCAATTCAGAAAAAATTTAAACGTGCAAAAGTTGGTGAAAAAATACATGAAGATTTAAGAGTCACGCTAAGAGCCATTCGCGAACATTTTGATGAAGATGTCGATATTCTTTATGTTGACAATAAACAAGAGACTGAATCCATACAAAAGTTTGTAAGAAATTTTGTGCCGGAACATATAGATAAAGTAAAATATTATCAAACTCCGCCGGATTTATTTGAAAAATTTGAAATAGATAAACAACTTGAAAAAGCTTTAGCTAAAAAAGTTTCTTTGCGCTCCGGAGGAACTTTAATTATAGAAACAACCGAAGCTATGACCGTTATTGACGTAAATACCGGAAAATTTATCGGAAAAGATAATCTTGAAGACACAATTTTAAAGACCAATCTGGAAGCTGCAGAAGAAATTGTAAGACAATTGCGACTAAGAAATATTGGTGGATTAATTGTTATCGATTTTATTGATATGGCAATCAGTGCCAATAAATTAAAATTATCTAAATTTTTAGAAAAAACTTTAAAAGAACGTGATAAATATCAATCAGTATTACTTAAAGTTTCTGAATTTGGTCTAATCCAAATGACACGAAAAAGATCCGGAAAAACATTAATTCAGCAATTAACAAATGTTTGTCCTATATGTAATGGTTATGGCGTTGTAAAATCAACGGAAACGAAAAGTTTTGAAATACTCACAAATTTTAAAAACGATGTATTGAAAAATAAAATCAAGGGATCAATATCTTTAACTGTTCCTGAAAATATATTTGACTATTTGATCCATCACGAATTTCAATCTATCATAGACCTTGAAAAATCTTTAAATTGTAAAATAGTCCTTGAGAGTGATAAAAATTTACAATTAAGCCAATACAAAATAGAAAAGATGAAATAATATGGCGCATGAAATTAAAAATATTTTAGATAAATATCCTGATTTTAAAGCAAATATTGGAATAGAAGTTCATGTACAATTAAAAACAAAATCAAAAATATTTTGCTCTTGTCCAAATAATTTTGGAGACAGACCAAATCAAAACATATGTCCGGTTTGTTCCGGATTTCCGGGAACATTACCAGTTCTTAATAAAAAAGTTATAGATTTTGCAATAATGGCCGGATTGGCTACAAATAGTAAAATTACCAGCCCTTGTTGGTTTGATAGAAAACATTACATGTACCCGGATTTACCTAAAAATTATCAAATTACTCAAGATAAAGCTCCAATATGCACAAATGGCGCTGTACCAATTGAATTACCAAATGGTGAAATTAAAAACATAAGATTAACAAGAATTCACATGGAAGAAGATGCCGGTAAAAATATACATGGACAAGGTAATGAAAGTTATGTTGACCTAAATCGAGCCGGTACTCCATTACTTGAAATAGTAAGTTTTCCGGATATATCCAATAGTAACGAAGCAAAATTATATTTAAACAGACTAAGATCAATTGTTCAATACTTGGGTATTAGTGACGCCAACATGGAAGAGGGATCATTTAGAGGCGATATTAATATTTCAGTAAGAAGATCCGATGAAGAAAAACTTGGAACAAAAGTAGAATTAAAAAATGTTAACTCATTTAAATTTATAGTTAATGCAATTGAATACGAAATTGAAAGACAAATAAACGCTATAAAAAAGGGTGAAAAAATAGATCAAGAAACTTGCGGCTGGGATTCTAAAGAAAATAAGTCTTTTATTATGCGCTCTAAAGAAGAGGCAGAAGATTATAAATATTTTAAAGAACCGGATCTTCCGCTTATTGTCATTGATGAAAATTGGATAAATAATATAAAAAACAATTTACCTGAATTGCCACACGATAAATTAAATAGATTTAAAAATGAATATAATTTATCAACTTACGAAGCTGAAATTTTGACAAGCGAAGTTGATATTGCAAACTTTTTTGAAAATTCATGCAAAATAAATAATTTACCACAAAAGAATTCTAACTGGATATTGCGAAACGTTCTTGCTTTTTTAAACGATAATAAAATAAATTTAAAGCAATCAAAAATAACTGTTCAAAATTTTTCTGATTTAGTCTCGGCTATAGAAAATGGAAAAATCAATAGCTCAGTTGCCCAAGAAGTTTTTGCCGAAATGGCAATTTCAGGCAAATCGCCAAATTTAATTATAAAAGAAAAAAATCTTGAGCAGATAGATAATATTCAAGAGCTTGAAGAAATTATCAAAAATATAGTCAAAAATAACCCGGAGGAAGTTAAAACTTATCTTTCGGGCAAAGATAGGCTTTTTGGTTTCTTTGTAGGACTTGCAATGAAAGAGACTAAAGGTAAAGGTAATCCAAAGCTTATACAAGAAATTTTACTTAAGCATTTAAAGAATAATTAATTTCAGGCTGAAATAATTATACCCCTACCCGTTTGTTAATATATATTCTATATAGTATTATATCTTTACTAATAACAATTAATAACGTTATTTTTTGTTTTGATATTTAGTATTTAATTTTGGTGGGGGTTATATGAATTTAGGGAAAATAATCAAATTATTATCTTTTATAGCTATTTTGATAACAATTCTTTTAACAACAGGTTGTTCTAAACAAAATCGCGAATTAATCATAAATAATTTTAACTCACGAACACCGGAATTTAGCCAAACTCAAGATAATGTCACTTTGGAAGTAAAAAAATTAACAAAAAACGAATTTCACGAAATATTTCCCGGATCAAAATATAAAAAAAGAACCTGCTTCAGAAAAAACAATATAATTAAGATTTCTATAGATAACCAAAACAGTAATAATATTTTTTTAAATAAAAATTCTGTTTTAACACCTTCTGTAAATATAAAAACTCACGATCAATTAAACCATGATATTAAAAAACCTGAAAAATCCGTAGTTTATGCTACAACTATCCTTGGAACTATTGCAGCAGTGCCTTTAGCTATATTTACAACTATCGGCTCAATGCTTATACCTGCAAGTTTCGCCGTAGATCCCGGATCTGCTGTTGCAGCAAGCGGATTAAATAAAGCTTTTTCCACAATTCTTCTAGGAGCGCTTATTTTAACTCCCGTAATAATTTTAACATCATTTTTTATAGGTAGATCAATATATAAAAGACATAAAAAAAATAATTTAGAATTAAAAAAATTTTTGGATCATAACATACTAAATTTGTCGATTAATAACGAAATAAAACCAAACACAAAATTTGATAAATATTTAATTACGAAAAAAGAAAAAACTCAACCTAGTTTGATTTTTAAACTATTTAAGTCAATAAATAATTCTGAAAAAGAATATTTAGAATTTACAGCTCCAAATATTTGGAGTTAAATATTTAGGGAACATATGAATTTAGGGAAAACAATCAAATTAATATCAACAATATTTGTTGTATCAGTAATTCTTTTGACAACAGGTTGCTCTAAACAAAATCACGAATTAATTATAAACAATTTTAATACACGCCCTTCAGATTTTAGTGACACAAAAGAAAATGTATCTATAGAGGCAAAAAAGCTTACTAAAAACGAATTTAATGAAATATTTCCTGGGCCAAATTTTAAAAAGAAAAAATTTTATAAAAAATATAAAATTGCTCAAGTAGATGTTAAAAATAACAGTTCTCAAAATTACAATATTCAGATATGTAATGAAATTATTAATAAATCAGATTTAAATGATGATGGTAGAAATATAAAAAAAATAAAATATGCTTCTGAGCTTATAGTAGTTCCTGCAGTAGTTTTTTCAACTTTTAATGCAATATTATTTACACTTTTTATTACTTTTTCATTAAATTTTGAACTTTATATTAATCCAACAAATTTTAAAGTAATGTTACTTTTAACTTATATATTACCGATTGTTGCTGGTACTTATGCATTCTATAAATTAAATAAATATTTTAAAAAGCTTAGAAATAAAAAAATAGAAGAATCAAATAATTCTGTAATCAAATTTTTTAACGAAAATGTGTTTCCAGAAACAGGAATAACTCTTTCAGCAAAAAATTCAATTAAAAAATTTATAATTTTTAATAAAAAAGATAAATTTGAAATAAGTTTAACCGATAAAGAGTATCCAAATAATATTTTAACCTTTTATCCCCAATTAAATTAACATTTATAATTTAATTTATAATTTCTTTGTCTAAAGATTTAAATAATTTTTTAACCTTAAGCCATAGATATATTTCACAAGCAGCAATTACAGCCAAAGCGCTACTTATAGTATAAATAGAGGCTTTAAAATATTTTTCTTTAGCATTATCTATTTTATTAGAATTTAAAATTTCTTGTTTATTATTTAAATTATCTAACTCTTCTTTAAAATTTTTAATATTTTCAGTTACTGTTTGAGATAAATTATTAAATTTTTCTAAAACAACTTCTTTTTTACGTAAATCATCTTCGTTTATTTTTTTTATAGCTGAATCTAGTTTTGATATTGTCTTTTCAAAAACTTCAAATTTTTCTTTTAAAGCACTGTTTTCACTTAACGTTTTTTGTATATCTGCTATTTCTTTACCAACTTTTTCAAATTCTTTAGATATTTTTTCAAATTCATCTTTATTTAGCAATAAAGTTCCCGGTTTATAATTTTTTAACTCTCCATTCATAGAATAAGACATTTGAAAATCCAAAAGTACAAAAAACAACAATATATATTTTATAAAAATTCTAAACATAAATTACTTTCTATAAATTAATAAATTTAATAAGAGCAAAATTATTAACATATAAAAATAACTAAATCAAATAGTTTTTATGCTAAAACACATATTTTCAGGCAACTTCTATTGCAAATATCCTCAAATAAAATAAAATTGCTCTAATATATATTTTTAATACACAAAGGAGTCTTGATGATTAATAAAAAATTTATTTTCACAATCACATTAATATCTTCTGTAATTCTAAATATATTATCTGCAGATCAAAATACGATAAAAGAATTTGAAAATAGTGATTTTAAAGTCACAATAGAATACAATCCTAAAGATTTCAATAATCAAACTCCAATTATGGAAGCCATAAAAAAATTAGCCGCTCAAATTCCATCACAAGAAGCCGCAAAAAAATATTTTGAAAATTTAAAATCAATTTTTGAAATTGCAAAAAAACATTCATATTTTAATAAAACAAATACTAAAAAAAGTTCTGATGAATTGATAGATGAAGCAACATGGTTTGCACTAGATATAAATGCAAAAGAAAAAACCATAGAACAATCTATTTATTTATCAACATTTCCAAAACAATTAATAGCAGCACTAACTAATGTATATTTAATAGATTTAACAAAATATATTGAAAATATGGATGATTATGAAGAAAATATTATGTATAATTCTGAAGAAAAATCAAAAGAAGAATTAGAAAAAATCAACATAAAACTTCAAAATGCTATTAAAGATATTACAAAAAATTTTTTTGATATTCACCTGGAAAATGTAAAAATAATTTTAAATACATATTTTACACTGTAATTTAATACAAATTTATTAAAATATTTAAAAAATCCCTAGGTTTAGAACTTAGGAATTTTTTTATGCTAAAATAAATTTAGAAATATTAACCCCAATAAAATTATTTGGAAAATTATGATCAATTATTTAATAGGCAAAGTAAAAAATATTGGTGAAAAAAGTTTAACACTTTTAGTAA
>JAHIKO010000039.1 GCA_018897535.1 Candidatus Dependentiae bacterium | reverse complement strand
TGTCTTTTAATTTTATCTTCTATTGATGGACAATATCGTGGCCCTATTCCTGTAATTTTACCACCGTAAAGAGCTGAGAGTTCTAAATTTTCTCTAATTATTTTATGTGTTTGGTCATTTGTTGTCGTTATAAAGCACGCAACTTTTTCTTCAACATTTATTGGCTCGAATTCATAAAGATAATCAAGTTTTGATGCGTCCTGTTTTTCCATTTTTGAAAAGTCTATAGAGTTTTTTAATAATCTTGGCGGAGTTCCTGTTTTTAATCTTTTAAATTTTATTCCTGTTGCCAATTCTAATGATTCTGTAAGTTCCGGAACAGCCTGTTCCCCTCGGCGCCCTGCTTTTTCTGTGTTAAATCCAATATGGGTTACACCATTTAGAAATGTTCCCGATGTTATTACAACGGCATTGGCAAAATACTGTGTGTTGTCATTTGTTTGAACACCTATAATTTTTTTAATATTATTTTCTTCTTGTGTAACAACTTTTGTTACTAAGCCCTGTTTTATTTCTAAATTTTGAACCTTTGAAAGCAACTCTTTGGCTTTTTTAGAATATTCAAATTTATTTATTTGTAATCTTAAGCCTTGTACAGCTGGGCCTTTACTCGTGTTTAACATTCTTGCTTGTAAATAAGATAGTGTGCAGAGCTTTGGCATTATACCGCCAAGAGCTTCTATTTCGTAGACAATATGCCCTTTGCCTAGCCCTCCGATTGACGGGTTGCATGGCATTAAAGCTATTTTGTTTGTATCTATTGTTAATAAAAGAGTTTTTGAGCCCATTTTTGCTGCAGCATATGCAGCTTCTATTCCGGCATGACCTGCACCAACAACTATAACGTCAAATTTGTTATTCATATTTAAATATAATCCAAGTTACAGATACCAATAATTAATAGATAATTACTATAAACAAAAAGATAGAACGCTTCAAATGGCTTTTATACAGTTAAATCTATATTCAAGTATTTTTTTAACCAGATTGTGGCAACTTCACGTTCTTTATTTATAAAAAAATGCTCACTAGGGTAATACCCCGGGGTAAGGGGTTGATTTTCATTAAAACGTCTTAATAATTCAATTAATAGTTCAAATTCAACTGAAAATAAAGCATCGAGACAAAATTCCGGTGTTGACTCTGTTCGCCAAAAATTTACCGGAAAACCGTCTGCAAGAACATGAATTTCTCTATTATTATTAAGTTTATATGTAGTGTGCCCATCAAAATTTTCTTGAGTGATAATTTGATCTTTTATTGCTGAAAATGCAAACTCTTTTTGTCTTGTTGATCCATTTATAAGAACTACATTATTTTTTAAATTTATAAGTTCTTGCGCAAAAACTATATTTCCTGTAACGCCTATTATTATATCTATATTTTGTTGATCTTGTTTTTGAAATATTTTTAGCCCATCTATAGCAGCTTTTACAAGTTTTAGCGGATCTTTATCTAAAATATATATGGTTGCATCTCTTTTTAGAAGTGACGCAATTTTTTCACCGATTCTTCCATACCCGCAAACTAAAATATTTTTACCAATAAACGATTGTTGAAATTCATTGATTAATAGATATTCAGAATTTCTAATTATTGCTTTTGCAATTAGGTAATGTTCCACATTTTCTTTTATATTAGAGCTGGCAATTGATAATAATGGAACTCTTGGAGTATATTCATAAATATTAAACCAGATTCCATTCATGGTACCTTCAACGATTCCAAGACAATTTTTAGGACTTATTTTTTTACTTTCAAAATATTTACTAAAATATCCACCCAAATCCAAACATACAAATTTTTTATCTGTATTTTTTATTACCGGTGTAAGCACTTGATCTATAATATTTAAAGATTCCAATTCTTCACTTGATGGTGTCAAAACTTTAGAATATTTTTCCATTTCAGCTTTAGCTTGCGGGCTTGTTGAATATGGTCTTCCTATAACCGTTATATCGTTAAAACCGGCATCTTTTAAATATTTTATAAATGCTATTCCATTATTTTTAATATGATAAGTTATAAAAAGTGATATTTGTGAAACATCTATATTATTTTTTTTTACTAAATCTTCCATCACTAAAAGTGGGCTGCAAGCTGAGATATTTAAAGTTAAAAAGCTAAATAATATTAATAATTTTACGTTTTTTATAGACATATTTTTACCTGAAAATTATTTTGTAAATTAAATTTCTTGATTCCATTCTTTATAAAACTGATTAAGATAAATTTGCATAAAGTCGTGTCGTTCTTGAGCCAATCTTTTTCCGGTTTGTGTATTCATTTTATCTTTTAATAAAAGTAATTTTTCGTAAAAATGATTTATTGTAGGATTTTGACTCTTGAAATATGCATCAATATTATCATGTAAAATTGGTTTTATACTTGGATCGTAAATTACTTGATTTTTATGTGCGCCACAGGCAAATGCTCTAGCTATTCCAAGAGCTCCTATTGCATCAAGTCTATCTGCGTCTTGAACTATCATACCCTCAATTGTTTCCATTTTGGGATGCTCAACTTTCGCACCCTTAAAATATATATTTTTTACAATTTCTTTTATTTTTTGAATTATTTCTTCTTCAACATTTAGATCTTTTAAAATTTTTTCTGCTGTTTGATGGCCAATATCTTGATTGCCGTCATGAAATTTCCAATCTGCTATATCATGTAATAGTGCTGAGACTTGAACTATAAACATGTCTGCATTTTCAAACTCTGCCATTTTTGTACTTGTCTGCCAAACTCTATAGATATGCCACCAATCATGGCCTGAACTTTCGTTTTGGAATTTATTTTTTACTAACTCTTCTATTTTATTTAATACCGAAAGTTGAAAACTATTCATTTTATTAAAATCCTTATTTTATTTATTTGTTGTTTTATAATGATAAATGTATTTTGCAAAATTGTTAAATATTTTAAGGATTTTTTATGCTTTATCATTTGAGTAATTTGTTAAAGTTTAAATATGGCTTTTTAAACATATTTCACTATGTTAGTGTGCGAGTTATTGCAGCTTTATTAACTTCAATTATATTGTCATTTATGTTTGGCGATTGGTTTATAGATAAGTCAAAAAAGAGTTTTCGATCGAAAGTTAGAGAATGGATTCCGGATTCACATCAATCTAAAAATGATACTCCAACTATGGGTGGGCTTTTTATTTTAATGGTCTTTGTTATTAATTTGTTTTTGTGGTGTGATCTTACAAGTCCGGTTGTATGGTTATTTTCTTTAGGTACTCTTGGTTTTGGATTAATAGGTTTTTTGGATGATTGGAAAAAGATAAAGTTTAATAAGGGAATTTCTGCGAAACTAAAATCCAGGTTACAACTATTAATCGCAACACTATTTTCTTTAGCTTGGTATTTTATTTTAAAACCGGATACACATTTATGTGTGCCTTTTTTTAAAAATTTTAATCCGGATTTAGGTTTATTAATTATACCTTGGGCTATTTTTATAATTATTGGAACAAGCAATGCCGTTAATTTGACTGATGGCCTTGATGGACTTGCAGCAGGACCATTAATGTTTAATTTTGCAACATATGCAATGATAGCATATCTTGCAGGTCATAAATATTTTGCTCAATATTTATATATTCCATATGTTGGAAGTTCGGATCTTTCTGTTTTGGTAGCAACTCTGATCGGTGCTTTACTAGGATTTTTGTGGTACAACACTTATCCAGCACAAATTTTTATGGGTGATGTTGGCTCTATGGCTATGGGAGCAGCGCTTGCATTTGTTGCACTTATGACAAAACAAGAGTTATTGTTGCCTATAGCTGGTGGAATTTTTGTTTTAGAAACAGTATCTGTAATAATTCAAGTTGTATCTTATAAATTGTTGGGACGAAGAGTTTTTAAAATGGCGCCAATTCACCATCATTATGAATTAATGGGGTGGAATGAAGCTAAAATCACAGTTAGATTTTGGATTATTTCAATAATATTGTCACTTCTGACGCTTTTGACGTTAAAAATAAGATAGTTTACTATCTTAATAGTAACTAAAAAATAGGGTTTAAATGAATAATATTATAGAGAAAATAACAATTTTTTCCGGAATTAATAAATTTGGTCAAGCTGAAAATTTTGATAAAATAGATATCAAAAGAGGCCAGGTTGTATCTATTGTAGGGCCTACAGGTGCGGGTAAAAGCCAACTTTTATATGATATAGAAAAATTAACACAAGGTGATACTGTAAGTAAACGAAAAATTTTTATAAATGATCAAAAACCCGAACGTGAATGGCGTTCTGACCCGAGATTTAAACTGATTGCCTATCTTGCGCAGTCTATGAATTTTTTAACCGATATGTCTGTAGAGAATTTTTTAAAACTTCACATAAAAGCCAGGGGCAAAAATTTAAGTGAAGATATTATTTCAAAAATTATAGAAAACACAAATAATATCACAGGTGAGCCGATAACAAGAGATATGAATTTATTAAATTTATCCGGAGGTCAAACTCGAGCTTTAATGGTTGCAGATGTGGCTTTTATAAGTGATTCGCCAATAATTTTGATTGATGAAATTGAAAATGCCGGAATAAAAAAAGAGCATGCTATAGATATTTTAATAAATGAAGGCAAAATTGTTTTTCTTGTTACTCATGATCCGGCGTTGGCTCTTAAGGCTGATAAGCGTTTGGTAATAAAGTCCGGTGGAATAAATTTAGTCATAGAAACAAGCGTGAAAGAGAAAGGTATATCGTATTATTTAAATTGGGTTGATAACTTTAATTTGAAAATTCGTGAAGATATAAGACAGGGAAAAATAATTGATGAAGTGAAAATATTTTGTCAGCCATATGATAAAGATGATTTGGGGGGAAAAAAATGAAATTGGTTATATTTGCAGGAACTCCCGGATGTGGAAAAACCAGTATTATAAAACATGTAATTAATAAATTAAAACATGAATTTAATGTTTTATTCATAAAATTTGATTGTTTAAAAACTAATGATGATGAACTTATTTCTCAAAAGTGTGGAGTTGAAACTGAAAAAAGATTGGCGGAAGAATTGTGCCCGGATCATTATACAGCCTTAGAATTGTCACGTATGGTCAAAGAATATGCCGATAGAGATTTATTAATTATAGAAACTGCGGGTTTATGTTTACGTTGTTCTCCATATGTAAAAGAAGGCTTAGGTATAAATGTTCTTGATATAACTGCAGGCAGTCCCGACAGATATGGTCCAATTTTGACGCAGGCTGACATTATTGCAATAAGTAAAGCGGATTTAATTTCTCAAGCAGAAAGAGAAATTTTTAGAGTAAATGTTTTAGATGTAAATTCAAAAACACATATAGTGGAAGTTAATGGTCTTTCAGGTGAAGGTTCTTTTGACCTTGCTGATTACATTAAAGAAAGTTTAGCCATATCAACAAATCAAAAACTAACATTAAAACATTCAATGCCTTCAGCTATTTGTGGCTATTGTTATGGTTGCAAAATTCTTGACCCTGCGCTTGAAAGAAATCGATTTTTGAATGGAAAAAAATTAAAAGAATTGGTTCCTAATTTAAATTGTGGCAAATGTGGCTTAAAATCTTGTAATGAATTTATTCGAGCTGTTTTAGATAATAAAAAATTGGAAACAAATTGCCCATTTATTAAAAAGAAATTGGAAGAACAAGAAAATGGAAAATAAAAAGAGTTTGATTAAATTTTTAGTGAATAAAAAAAACTGTGCTGGCTGTGGTGGTTGCATTCAAGCTTGTCCTCATGATGCAATTTTTTATGAAAATGACGGAAAAGTTAAAATAAACGAAGAAAAATGTCAAAAATGTGGGCAATGCGTTCTAATTTGTCCATTCGAAGCAATCAAAAAGATAGAAGAAAAACCTTAAAATTTATAAAAAAAGCTTGTTATTTTAAGTATATTGTTTTTTTATTGACTAATAGAAATAATATATGCTAAGTTAAAATTGGTTAGGGTGAAGTAGCCCTAGAAGTTTAAAGTAGTATATGAGGGGGATTTTATGAAGAAGAGTTTAATATTACTTAGTTTGGCTTTTTTCTCAAGAATGTTTGCCGGTATTGCTGTTATGGAAAATAACACAAAATACCCAATAAAATATACGGTTGAGACTGAAAAAGGTGTTTTACCTTATACAGGTAAGATTCAACCAAACAAAAAAGCTACATTTAAAGACGTAAAATTGATAAGCAATATGAATGTTTGTACAATGCCAAAAGCTGATGAAAAAGCTGCTAAATTTTCAGGAAACTGGAAAAAAGATATTAAGATAAAAAAAGATGAAACTAAGATTTTCAGAATTAAGGTTAATAATGAAAAATTAGAAAGAACCGTTTCTAAGAAAAAGTTAGCTTATTCTGAAAAAGCTAAAAAAATGAAAAACACTAAAAAAGCTAAAAAAGAAAACAAAAATTGTAAACCTTGTGAGGTCAAATAACTCACTGTTTTATACTTAAATAAAAAAAAGAGTTGGCGCAAACCAACTCTTTTTTTAGTTAATCTAAGTTGTTTTTAATTTCAAAACTTTCAAAAATATCAAAATAACAATCTTGTTGCCAGGCATCTTTATCTAATCCGGCCTTCAAACTTAACTGTTCCAATGTTTTTTGTAAATTCCAACCCCAATCGACAGGAACTTTTGGTAAAAAAACTGAGTTTGCAAGATATCCTGATTTTGTGAGTTTTTTAAGTATAATCCCGTGTTTGCCTAAAATTATTTCGTTATAACTATTTATACCTTTGGGACTTGTTAAAACTGAAATTGAAATATCTAAATTTTCTAGTTCGTTTTTTGTAATTTTATTAAATCTATTGTCATTAAAAGCTGAAGCGATTGCCATTTCTTGTATTGTTTTAAAAAGTTCTTGATTAGAAATAATTCTGCCTATGCATCCTCTTAACTCTCCATTTTTATTTAAAGTAACAAAGGCACCTGAATTTTTATCCAAACTTAGTGTTCTGACAGGCCATAATAAATTAGCCGGGATTTTATTTTCTTTAAATTCGTTTTCAATTGATCTTTTTGCTAAATTATATAAAGATTTTTTTTCATAATTTGTAAGTTGATCATCTTGTTTTAATGTATTATTTTTTTCTGTTGTAAATATTAATCCGGCATAGCTTACGCTATTTTTTACCAAATCGTCAGATAAATCAGATAATAATTTTTTAATATTTATATAATTATTATTTCTGGCTTGTTCCATTTGAGCAGATGTGTAATAGCAAGTTAATCGTGGTTCTATTTCGCCAAATGGTTTTTCTTCTAAAAGTTTTAACAAAATTTTTATGCAGTTTTGCCCACATATTGTAGCATTTGTTTTTCTTAGTAAATTATTAAAGTTATTATAAGATTGTTTACCTATTGCATATAAGGCCTCTGTATCATAATATCGTATATTATCAAGTATGAATAAATCGAATGGGGTGTAATCATAATCTTTACCATAATGTATAAAATCGGAGCTTATAACAATAAGTGTATTTTCATCTATTATATTTTTCAAATGATTAGCTATTGTTTTATAATCCTGTTCTTTTATAGAACCAACAATAAGTGGAATTATTGTAAAATTTTCTACTGTGTGTTGTAAAAATGGCAACTGTATTTCTATTGCGTGTTCTTGTTCAAAAACTTTTTCTACGAATTTATAAGAACTATTTGTTTTTAATTTTTCTATTTTATTTTTATCGATATTAATTGAGCCTAAGCAATTTTCGTAATTATCAAAATTGGGAATTGCAATACCTTCAAAATATTTTGTATGACTTGGCGATAAAATTATAATATTTTTTATTTTCGAATTCTTTTTATTTTCACTTAAAAGTGTTTGATAGGCTGTAGCGGCACAAAGGCCTGAATAATAATATCCTGCATGTGGCGCTATAATAATCTTTATATCTGCAGGATTATTTTTAAGTTTAAATTTTTCTTTTGCTTTTTTGATATAAAAATTTAATTCTTTAGTAAGTTCTGTTTTTTCTTGTGGATACCAAGCAGATGTTAAGTGTGCTTTTTGTGTTATTGAATTTAATTTACCAAAGACAAATATAGAGATTATTGAAAACAACAAATATAATTTATAAAAAATATTTAAATTTTTTTTCATACTTACCCCACACTTTCTCATTAAATTTAAGAGGGCGGGAATAAATCCCGCCCAAATATTTATATTAAAAGGCTGGCAATTGCAGCATTTAATAAATTTACCAAAGTTCCACCAAGTAATGCTCTAAAGCCATATTTGGTGATAAATTGTTTTTTACTTGGGACAAGCGCTCCGATTCCACCAATTAAAATACCGATTACTGAAATATTTGAAAAACCACAGATAGCATAGGTTAAAATAGTTACAGATCTTTCAGATAATGTTGCTTTTACCATATTTGCATATGCTACAAATTCATTTAGTGCTATTTTTTGACCAAGAAGTGCTCCGGCTGTTACAGCATCTTTAGATTCTATTCCTATTATATAAGATATTCCTGAAAATAATTTTCCTAAAATTTCATTTAAGCTGTATGGTTTTTCAAAAAAATATCCTGTAATTTGTGTAAGTCCTGTATCAATCATTGACATTAAGCCTATAAATACTAAAAGCATTGCTCCAACTGCAAGCGCAACATTTAAACCTGACATTGTTCCGGATGATATTGCATCTAAAATATTTGAGCTGTCTTTTTCTAGACTAATTTTATTTCCGGCAGCAGTTTTAGGTTTTTCAGTTTCCGGTAATAAAATTTTTGAAATCAATAGAGCTCCGGGAATAGACATTACAGAGGCTGTGAGCATATGAATCATAGATACACCGATTGATCCATAAACAGCTATCAATGATGCTGTAATTGTTGACATTCCTGCTATCATAACCGTTAACATTTCAGAGTCTGTAAGATGTTTCAATTCATTTTTTATTATTAATGCTGAAGCACTTGGGTCAAGCATGCTGTTTGCTGCAGCACATAATGTTTCTGCCCCGGATGTCCCAAGAATAGGGCTTAAGCAAAAATTTAATGCTCTTACAAAAATTTGGACTAAGCCTATGTGATAAAGTAATGACATTAATGCGCCAAAGAATATTATTATAGGCAATACTTTGATGGCGAAAATATATCCCCAACTTCCTGATGGATCAACTAAATCACCAAAAACAAATTTTATGCCTTCATCTGCGAATGCATTAATTTTATTAAATCCTATGGCTATATTATGAAAAATGTCTCTACCTAAATTTGTATTTAAAATTAAAAAAGCTATTAATACTTGTAAAGCAAGTGCAATAAGAAGTTTTAAATATCTAATATTTTTTTTCTTTTGTGAAAACAAAAATGCAACAATAAATATTATTAATATACCCAATAAACTCATGTAGTGATTATTCGTTGTAAAATATTGAAAAATAAAATTCATATTAATCCTTTAAATTTGCTAATTTTTGTACTACCAAACTGCTATCACTATAAATGGTTATTTCTTGAAATTTTTCTTCAGAATTTTTAAAAAATAAGACAAATAAATAATTTGATAATATAGAATTATCATAAATTTTTATATCGTCTAAAGATTTAAAGATATAGATAGAACTTACTTGTGCTGATTTATCTTCATGATCGGATGCTATGGGGCTTAAAATTAATTGGTCATGTGAATTTATTGTTTTAATTAATTCTTCTCCGTTATCATAAATACACAGTGCTATACAAGATGTTGCTTTTTTATTATTAACTTTATATATAGTAGCATCTATTTGTGAGGTTAAAATTGTTGCAAGTCCTAAAAATAAAAATTTTTTTTTTAGCACATATACTCCTAACTTTTTTAAAATTAAAGTAAATTTTACTGTTAAGTAATATATATATTTTTTAGATTTTTTGTATTAATAAAAATATTTTATTATTTATTTTAGATATTTGGAGAATTCAGTATCTTCTTTTTTTCGTTCTTCTTTTCCCAAATAATTAGAGGTTCAATAATTTCATCAAGTTGCCCCGATGCCATAATTATATCTAATTTTTTGAGCGTCAATTCTATTCTATGATCGCTTATTCTATTTTGGGGATAATTATATGTACGAACTTTTTCTGCTCGTTCGCCCATTCCAACTTGTTGTTTTCTTTCTGCTCGCATTTGAGAATCTTTTCTCTCTTCTTCTGCTTTTAATATTCTTGATTGAAGCATTTTTAAAGCGCGTTCTTTATTTTTTGTTTGAGATCGTTCATCTTGGCATGTCACAACAACTCCGGTTGGAATATGTGTAATTCGTATTGCAGATTCGGTTTTATTAACATGTTGTCCGCCTGCTCCACCGGCTCTATATGTATCAATCCTTAAATCTTGAGGATTGATTTGAACATCAAGGTCTTTTGCTTCCGGTAAAACTGCTACAGTTACCGTCGATGTGTGAATCCTTCCTGCTGTTTCAGTTTTTGGTACACGTTGAACTCTATGAACACCGGATTCATATTTTAAATACTTATATACGTTTTTACCCTTAATAAATGCAATAAGTTCTTTAAAACCGCCAAGGTCCGTTGAGCTTGTATCTACAATTGAAACATCCCAATTTTTTGATAAAGCATAATTGGAATATGTTTTGAACAAATCTGATACAAATAGAGCTGCTTCTTGACCACCGGCACCGGCTCGAATTTCTAAAAACACCGAACGTTCATCTTTTTCATCCGCAGGATAAAGTGTGTCTTCAAGATCTTTTTCTAAAATCTTAATTTTTTCTTCGTTGTTTTTTATTTCTTCTTCAAATAAATCTTTAAGCTCGGGATCTTTTTCGGAATTTTTTTGAGATATAAGTTCTAAAAGTTCTTTTTGAGTATTTTCTATATTTTTATGTGCAGAAATTAGATTGGAATATTCGGTTTCTTTTTTTTGCAAAGAAGCTCTTTCTCTTTTATCCATATTAGGGTTAGAAAGAGCTTGCAAAAATTCTTCGTGTTTTTTGTATATTAAATCCCAATCTAAATTTATCATATTTGATGTTTTTGATTGTTATTTTTTATATTTTTTCTGGAATTTTTCTATTCTTCCTGCTGTATCAACAAATTTATGTTGTCCAGTGAAAAATGGGTGGCATGCAGAACAAATGTCTATATTGATATCTTTTTTTGTTGATGTTGTTTTTATCGCATTACCGCAGGCACATCGTATTGTTAGTTCGTTAATTTGTGGATGTATATCTTTTTTCATTATTTTATACCCTTTGCTTTATGTTTAGCTTTTAAAGTATCTATAAGTTTTACCGGAGCTATTTCGACCCCCCGTTTTTTCCCCAAATAATAGGATGCAAAATCGCCCCATAAAATTATGTGGAATAACTGGTCTTCCCAATTATCACCCAAAACAGGCATTTTGTAAAGAATAGCACCGTTTTCTTTTAAAATTTCAATAGTTGCTTGAATGGCCAAATTAAGATTATTTGATATAAAATCGGTATGAGTTATTAAAACAAGCGGATTATCATTACTATCTGTAAATCCTACTAATAAATTGTGGCAACATTCAGGAAATGAAGAATATACAGCTCGTATTTTGCTGTTTTCATTAAATTGGGTTTGAGCTCTATATGCAAATTCTGCACTGTCACCTGAGATCCCAAATATATGAAACATATTTTTACCGTTTGCGGCATATAAAAAGTCGTTAAAATAGGATTCATCTTCAAATTTTGGAATATAAAGATTTGCTTGTTTTATAAAATTCTCAAGCATTAATTTGGTTGGAATTATATTCATTAGATCAAGTAATCCTAAGATTAAACCCAGAAAATTACCAAGTGCGGCTCTTGGTTGACTTGAGTTTGGCATTAATATAAATGGTAAATTTTTTAATTCAGCGATTTCTGATGCCTTACCGTTATGAGATATTACTATTGTTGGTATAAAATTTTCGGTTAAATAATTTAATGCAGATATAGTTTCCCAAGTGTTTCCGGAATATGTTATAACAAAACATAACGTATCCGTATCTATATATTTTGGTACTTCCGGGGAATCTATTATAAATGAAGGTATATTGCTTTTTTTATCTAAAAATGTTTTTACTATTCGACCGGCAATACCCGATCCGCCCATTCCAAAAAATGCAATCTTTTTTGTATTTTTTGGTAGCTTTGCCGAATTTTCAAAATAAAAATTATGAGCTAAGTCGAGACCGTCTTTTATTTTTTGAGGCCAAAGGGTTATTTCGTTTATCATATTTGATCCTTTATTTTTTGTAAGCATATATAAAAAAGTGTTGTGCTAGCCTATTTTCCATTGGCGGATGTTGATCACTGCATATTTGGTATGCAAAATTGTTTTTTTCTAAAATACTCAATAAATTAGATAATTTATTTTGTGTAGTGAAATGATGATATTCCATTATTATTTTGTCAATAAAATTTAATTTGTTTTTGGAATCTAAATCTTCAATTATTAATGTTTCGGCTCCTTCGGTGTCTATTTTTAATAAATCTACTTTTTTATTTATGTAATTTGAAAGTAAATCGGTTTCAATTATTTCATAATTTGATCTATTATGAGGATTATCACTTATAATTGATCCCAGCGGAGTTCCCGTTCCATATAATTTTAAAGATTCAATTTTATTAGACAGAGCTTTTTTAAATATTTTTGTATTATCCAATTTATTATTTTCTATGTTTTTTTTTAATAAATTAAAGTTAATATTGGATGGTTCAAAACCTAAAATTTCTGAATTTGGATATAATAATTTAAAAAACAATATGGACATACCTATATTGCTACCGCAATCTACTATGAATGGTTTTTCATTTTTTAAATCAAAGTAATATAATTTTTCTGTGAAAATTTCCTGATAAAGAGTATAAAATTCTGTATTTGTGTTGGATAGAATTTTAAAATTTCTTATATGGTTTATTGCCGGCAAGTTTTCATGATCTGTTGAAAATAAGTATACAAAATATTTATAAATATTTTCAACGAAACTTGGAATTCTATTTTGGTATTTTATTTCAGGTTCTGTTAATTCTTGTTTTATTATTCTTGCAAAGTTATGCAAATGTATTTTACTTTGCTTATTATTTCGAATAAATAGAGATAGAAAAATACCGTTTAGTATTAAAACAAGAAAAATTGTTTTTTTTATACTCATGAAATTATCCTTTTTTAATATTGAAAATATAAAAGTTTTTTTGATTATATATAAAATATTTAAATTTAAAAAATTTGTATAAAATAATAAATATAAAAAAATTAAAATACATAGGAAAATAAATGATAAAAGCAATAATATTTGACTCAGATGGAATGGTTACACCATCTAAAAGATTTAGCGATGATCTTGACGTAAAATTTGGCATTTCTTTGCAAAAATCAATATTATTTTTTAAGAATGAATTTCAAAAATGTCTTATATCTGATGCTGATTTAAAAGAAGAATTTCAAAAATATCTTAAAAAATGGGAGTGTGATAAATCTGTTGATTTTTTAATAAAATATTGGTTTGAATCGCAAAAAGAATGTGATAAGCGAGTATTGTTAAAAATTAAAGAATTGCAAAATATGCGAATAAAGTGTTATTTGGCAACAAATCAAGAAAAATATAGAACCGAATATATGAAAAATGAAATGAGATTTAAAGATATATTTGATGATATCTTTTCTTCAGCCGAAATTGGACTTAAAAAACCGGATCAAACATTTTTTGAATATATTTATAAAAAAATAAACAAAAATAATATTTTAAAAAATGAAATTATGTTTTGGGATGATGAACCTAAACATATTGAGCAAGCTAATAAGTATGGTTTTAATAGTTTTGTATATAAAAATTTTATTGAATTTGAAGACATTGTTAATAAGTTTATTTAGTTAATATAAAGTAAAAAATAGTTTTAAAACAAAAAAGCCGTCGAATTTATCGACGGCTTTTTCTAATTTAACTGGCTGTGCCATACATAGCCTTGGCGAAGTATGGCGGAGCTGACGAGACTCGAACTCGCGACCTTCCGCGTGACAGGCGGACGCTCTAACCAAACTGAGCTACAGCTCCAGCTAAAATTTTATGGCTCCCCGGGCAGGACTCGAACCTGCGACCCAACGATTAACAGTCGTTTGCTCTACCAACTGAGCTACCGAGGAACATTTACACTAAATTATCAAAGTACTAATTTTTTTGCAAATTTTTTCTGGTCTGCCAGTTTATACTTTGCTGGCCTGCCAGTCGACCTGTCCGCCATAGCTTTTTGCGACGGCGGAAGCCTTGGCGAAGAAACTGGTCCAGCCGTCGCTCTGGCGAGCTATGGCGGACAGCCTACGTCAAATTTTCTAATAATATCAATAAAGATCATATTTCTGGCCTGCCAGCCGTAGCCTTGTGCGTAGGCTGGTGGGCGAAGTAGGATTCGAACCTACGACCCCCTGCTTGTAAGGCAGGTGCTCTAACCAACTGAGCTATTCGCCCTAAATGCACATAAATTTTAAAGTAAAAAAAACAACAAGTCAAAGATTCTATTCAAAAAAAGCTGTTTTTTCTTGTGTGTTTTTAAAAATTTGTGGTCTTTGTATAAATTCTCTTACATTATACATATGTTCTTTTAGTAAAGATTCGTCTTCTAAAAAATCTTTATTACAATCCAATGTTAGCACAGGAACATTAATTAAGCTTTCATGGATATCTTCTTTTTTGATTAGAAATTTTTCGTGCCAGTCTTCAATTTGTTTTACATAAGATAATGTCATCTTTTTTTCACTCAATCTATTTCTTTTTTTTATTCTGGTCATACATGTTTGAGCGTCTGCTTTAAGATATATAAAACCTTTAGGTGTATTGCAGCTTTTTAATAAAAAATTGGCCCATTTTGAATATATTTCCCATTCAATTTCAGTTAAATGTCCGTTTTTGTAACTATTTTTAGAAAAACAATAGTGACCGGAATAGATAGATCGTTCAATAACAATATTTTCATTTTTGCTATTTTGTATTTCTATGTGATCTTTTACTCTATGAATCATAGCCAAATTTTCTAAAGTATAAGCCCATCTGGAAGTATCTTTATAAAAATTTTCAAGCAAAGATTGGCCAAATATTTGATTGGTCCAATTGTTTACCGGTTCAGTCAAAATTTCAAGTTCAGGTATATAGTCTTTTATTTTATTTAAAAAGGTGGATTTTCCTGCTCCAATATTGCCTTCTAAAATATACATATTTGCCCTTTTTTTTAATTAGATATTTAGTTTATTGGCTTTTGTAAGCTTTAAATTTTTAATATAGACTGTGTTGTATAAAGTTTAAAATAACTATTAATTTAATTTTGTGAAGATATAAAAAGATTAAAATATGGCAAACAAAGAAAATAAAAAACAAAATCAGATGGATATGATTTATGGTGCTCATAGTATTATAGAATTGCTAAAATCAAGAAAAAGAAAGCTTTTTTCCATATATACAACAAAACAATTACCTAAATCCTACAAAAGAGTTGAGCAATATTTGCCAAAAAGTGTTCCTAATATTCAATATGTTGATCGATTAGTTCTTGATAGAATGGCCGGAACTACCGATCATATGGGTATAGTTGCCTTAGTTGCACCATTTCAATATATGACGGATCTTAAAAAAATTGCCGGTAAAAACTTCGTTTTATTATTGGACGGAGTAAAAGATGTTAGAAATCTTGGAGCAATTTTACGTTCTGCATCATGTATAGGTGTTGATGCTGTTATTTTATGCCAAAAAAATGGAGCATTAATAACTGCGGCAACTCACAAAGCTTCGGCCGGACTGGTAGAATATTTAGATGTTTTTTTAGCTCCATCAATAGAGTATGCAGTAAGCCAGATAGATTCTTTGGGTTTTAATTTTTTTATGGCTGTTTTGGATAATGGTAAAGATGCAACAACTATAAGTTATAAAAAGCCTATTTGTCTTGTTATAGGCAGTGAAGAAACAGGAATATCAAAATCTGTTCAAGATAAGGGTACTTTAATTACAATTCCACAACGTTCCCCTGAAATTTCTTACAATGCTTCTGTTGCGGCAGGAATTTTAATGTTTTTATTAAAGCATAATTCTTGAATGAAATTAAACGACAAAACTTACTATTTCTTATAAAAAAACTTAATTTATTGCGAAAATAGTTTATTTTTTTCTACACTCTTTCTGCAAACCTGTAGTTTTTATTAAAAAATAAAAAATGGATGCAAAATGGAAGAGAATAATAATAAGAAGAAAAAAATTGGAATAGTAATATTTATTTTATCTTTATTAATTATATTATTTTTTATTATAGTTCCATTATCAAAAAAAATATTTTTTTCTATTTCTGATAAAACCTTAAAAATTTTAAGGCCCGATAATATTGTTTTATCTTTTGAATCGATACATTCTTTTGAATTAAAAGAAAATATAACGTATTTTATCACAAATTATTTTCAAGAAAATAAAGTAGATAAAATAGATTTGCTTGATTTTAGTACTCAATTAAAAAATAAATTTGATTTTATAAAAAACGTTGAATGGAATTTTTCCGTTCCCGGAAATGCAAATTTAAAAATAATAGGAAAACAAGTTGTTTGTTGGCTTAATAATCAGTCTGTATTGGCTCAAGATAATTCAATTTTAGATACAAAATATTTTAGTGAATATACATTTACAGTAACAAAAGAGTTGATTTTAGAAAAGGATTTATCAAATAAAGCATTTTCTTTTTTAAGTGAATTACCTGAACACATTTGGTGTAATTATAAGTTGGATTACAAAGATAAAAACAATATTTTATTATTTGCAAAACTAAACAACAATAAATTAAATTATAATTTTTTACTGGATAGAAAAACTATATTTGATAATAAAAAATTATTTTTGGCTAATAAAATATTTAATGATTTATATGATGATAAAAAAATAAATTTAAGAAAAAAGTATGTTTTGGATTTACGATATGAAAATAAAATTTTACTAAGAAATAAAAAAATTGAACGATAGGGGGGGGCATGAAATCAAATAAAATTTTTAGTAATGTTTTTACAGCTATAGATATAGGAACAACAAAGATATGTGTTCTTATTGGTACAAATTCTCCTGATGGAAATCTTGAGTTATTGGGAATTGGACAATATCCTTCTTATGGATTGAAAAAGGGAGTTGTTGTAAATATAGCAAAAACGGTTGAATCGATTTCAAAAGCGTTAGCTCAGGCAGAACAAATGGCCGGTTGTAAGGTTGAATATGCAACCGTTGGTATTTCAGGCGGACATATTAAATCTTTTAATTCCACCGGTGTGGTTGCTATAAAAAATAGCGATGTAAAACAGGAAGATATTGATAGAGTTATTGAGGCTGCAAAGGCTGTTCCAATACCTAAAGATCAGGAAATCTTACATGTTTTAACACAATATTTTAAGGTTGATGGTCAAGATAGAATTCTTGACTCAATTGGTATGAACGGTGTTCGTTTGGAAGCACAAGTTCATATTATAACCGGTGCAATTTCTTCGGCTCAAAATATTATAAAGTCCTGCGAAATGGCTGGAATTAAAGTTTCAGATATTGTTTTAGAACAAATAGCTTCTGCTGATGCGGTGCTTTCAAAATCTGAAAAAGAACTTGGTGTAGGTATTTTGGATATCGGTGGCGGCACATCGGATTTTGCGATTTATAAAGATGGAAGAATTATTCACTCTAAAGTAGTTCCTATTGCCGGAAATCATTTTACAAACGATCTTGCTGTTGGCCTAGGCATACCAATTGGTGAAGCTGAAGAATTGAAGAAAAAATATGGTTTTGTTTGGGAAGAGAAATATTTGGAACTTGATAAAGATAAAATTGAAATTCGGCTTGGTTATCAAAATAAAACAAAAAAAATAGAAACTTTTTCAACATTTGAAATATTACAGCCAAGAGCGGAAGAAATTTTTGATTTTATATGTGATGAACTTGTTAAATTTAATTTAAAAGCATTTATGCCTTCGGGTTTGGTTTTGACCGGTGGAGGTTCAATGCTTTTAGGTATGGCAGATTTAGCTGAAAAGCGTTTTGGATTACCTGTAAGGATTGGTTATCCGGATAAAATTCAAGATGATTTGGGATTAATACAAAATTCGGTTCCTGAAGAGTTGAAAAATCCAATTTATTCTACCGGATATGGATTATTGGTTTATGCCGGAGGACATAATGATTTGGATTTTAGTGCTTCGCAAAATGAACCTGCATTTAAAAAAGTTTTTAAGAAAATGAAATCTTGGATTTATGATTTTATTTAGTCAAAAGGGTAGTTGAAAGGGAGTTTTATGATACAGCTAGCAGTTGAAGAAAAAAATGAAAATTTAGGTGCAAATTTAAAAGTTTTGGGTATCGGAGGAGCCGGCGGAAATGCTGTAAATAGCATGATTAATTGTGGTGAGTTGGAAAGAGTTGAGTTTTTAGTTGCAAATACCGATGCTCAAGCTTTAAATATGTCTTTAGCAAATGAAAAATTACAGCTTGGTGCAAAAATAACAAAGGGATTAGGTGCCGGTGCCAAACCGGAAGTTGGAAAACGAGCCGCTGAAGAAGATTTAGATTTTATTTTGGAAAAAATTTCAAGTTCGGATATTTTATTTTTGACCGCGGGTCTTGGTGGCGGAACCGGATCCGGTGCGTTGCCTGTAATAGCTAAATCTGCAAAAGATATGGGGATTTTAACTGTTGCCGTTGTAGCAACTCCATTTAATTTTGAAGGTAATAGGCGTTTATTGCATGCGCAAGAGGCAATAAAAAATTTACAAGGAGCCGTTGATACATTAATAATAGTTCCCAATCAAAAATTGTTAGAAACGGCGGATCCAAAAATATCTATGCTTAATGCTTTTGCTATGTCAGATGATGTTTTAAAAAATGCCGTGAAAGGTATTTCTGATATAATCACGAAATCCGGCCATATTAACGTAGATTTTGCAGATGTTAAAGAAGTTATGAAAGATATGGGTATGGCTATTATGGGCATAGGTCGAGCTGATGGTGAAGGTCGAGCTAAAAATGCTGTTCTTAAGGCAATTAATTCTCCATTATTGGAAGATATGAGTATAAAGGGCGCCAAAGGTGTTCTTATTAATATTACGGGAAATACGGATTTAGGGTTACAAGAAATCAATGAAGCTGCAACATTAATTCATGATATGGTAAGTCCTGATGCTCAAATTATATTGGGTTCCGTAATAGATCCTTCTATTGGTAATGAAATTATGATAACGGTTATTGCAACCGGATTTGAAACAAAACCTCAAGATTTTAAACCTGCAGTCAAAGATCAGCAAAAGCAACAAGTTGCCAATTTTAAGCAAGAAATTAATCAAGTAAACAGTATAAATTTAGAAGAACCAAAAATTGAAGAAAATATTGAAGATATTGATTTTAAAATCACACCAAGTAATATATCTATGCAGTCTTTTGATTTACAAGATTTGGATACACCAACATTTTTAAGAAAAAAAGCAGAAGAAGATACGTTTAGAAAAATGCAAGAAAAAGACGAAAGTAATGACAACCTGGTAAATATTTAATTTTTTGATTTGGGCTATTTAAAATTATTTTAATTATACATAAATTACAACATATTTTAGGTAGCCCTTTTTTATTGAAAGGTTTTTATGATTTTACACGAAGATGCCTCTTTTAAAATTTATTTTGGCGATATTAAAGATGATTGTGTAAAATCTGATGGAAATTATAATATCGACTATTTTGAAAAAACAGGATCTACTTTAAATTTGGAGAAACTTGTATTTTTAAAGCAGGTTCACGGAAATTCCGGAGTTTGTGTTGATCAAAATTTTTTAGAAAAAAACATGTTATTATTTGAGCTTACCGGAGATTATATAGTTACAAATAAACGAAATATTGGAATTGGAGTTCTTACGGCGGATTGTTTACCCGTTGTTTTTTATGATCCGGTTCATCATGCTTTGGGAATAGTTCACTCCGGATGGCGTGGCGCTATATCAAATATAATAGAAAACTGTGTAGAGAAAATGCGAGAATTGTATCAAACAAATACAAAAGATTTAACTGTTTATTTTGGTGCATGCGCTAATGTTTGTTGTTATGAAATTCAGGCCGATTTTTTTAAAAATTTAGAGACAATATCTTTTTTTGAAGATGTAATTATAAAAAAAGAAGATAAAATGTTTTTTGATCTTTCAAAGTTGGTTGCGATGAAGTTAATGGAACTTGGTGTTTTAAAACAAGAGATTAATTTCAGTTATAATAATTGTACAATTTGCGATGAACGTTTTCATTCATATAGAAGAAATCAGGGCGGGGTTGGGCGTCAATCGACCATAATATCTTTAAAATAGAGAGTATTTATTGAAATTTTAATTTTAATATGGTAGTATTTGAGGGTTGAAATTGGGTCGTAGGACATATTGGAGATACTAGCTTAATTCAAGAATTAGTCTCTTAATAAAGTCTGAGAAGTGTTAGTTGAAATGTATGGAAGGGCTTTATTAGAAGAATCAGTTAGATTAAATTAAAGTTTAAAATGGATGGTTTTGTTTAGAATATTATTTATTTATTACAAGGAAATATAGAAAATGACAAATATTTACGTTGGAAATTTACCAAGAAGTATCAAAGAAGAAGAATTAAGCGATATTTTTGCAGCATACGGAACAGTTGAAAAAGTTACAATAATAATGGACAAGTTCACAGGAACATCAAGAGGTTTCGGATTTGTTGAAATGCCTGATGATGCACAAGCACAAGCAGCTATCGAAGCATTGAATGAAACAGATGTACAGGGCAGAACAATTACAGTAAACCCTGCAAAGCCTAAGACAAATGACAGACCTAGAAGCGGTGGTTTTGGTGGACCTCGTGGTGGAAGCCGCGGCGGTTTCGGCGGACCTCGTAGCAACGGTGGTGATAGAGGTGGTTTTGGTGGTGGTCGTGGCGGTCGCTACTAAAATTTAACTTTTAGTAAAAATCAAAAGGGCTCTTATTAATTTAAGAGCCCTTTTTTTGTGCATAATTTTTTATATATTTAATCTTGTTTGATGCCTGGTTTCTTGAAAATGATTTACAGCTTGGGTTGAAATTTTACTAAGAATAAAGTTTATTCTGTCTGATAATTCAAGTGCCGGAATAAAAATTGGATCATATCCAAATTCTGTATATGTATTTATTAAAGTTTGATGAATTTTTTTAGCTATTTTTTTGTTTTCAAGTCTTATTTCATTTGTTTCGTAAAAGTTTAAAAAATCTAAAACGAATATATTTGTGTATGTGTGTGTTTTTGCCAAATGAACAAATTCTTTGGTGGGTTCGGTTTTGAAAATTTTACAGTAAGCTATTGTATCTATTATACTTCTATCTATAAATGTTATTTTTTCGGGATTTATTTGGGATTCAAATTCTATTTGTTTTAGTATTAATTTTTTTTGAAATGCAATTATATCTTTTTTCCAAAGAGGAATATCGTTTTTTATTTCTTCTTCTATAAGTAAACTTGCGGCCTCTTGAATTGTTTGATAACCCATTTTGCCTAAGTGATTAATTGTTGTAGTTTTGCCGGTACATGGCCCGCCGGTTAAAACATATTTAGTTGGTTTTGTTTCCATAATAATTTTCACAAAATTGTTTTATGTTTTTTTATTTATAAAATTTCCTATTTCTAATTGAGCCCTTTTTCTTTTTTTAGATATTGGGTTTTTTTGTTCTGTGTAAGGTAATTCTTCTGAAACTTCAGTATCTTTTTCCGGATTTTTTATTAAATATTTTTCATATTTTTTATTTATTTTTTTTTCTATTGCTTTTATTTCTTCTGTACTTGTTTCAGCTCGATTAGGATCATCGAATTTTTTATTTGTTTTTATTTCTTTTGATTTAAATGGAATTATAAGATATCTGTAATTTTCATGTTTTTGAGAAATTGCATCCTCAAGTAATTTTAATGCTTCTAAAAAATTTATTTCATAATTTTTTAATTTTATATCCTGTTTTTTAATTATTTTATTAATAGTTTTTAATTCATCTTTAAAATATATGCTAATATAAGCTTTTATATCTATAAGCGATCTATCCAAAATTATTATATTTCCATTTTTTAAAGCTTGAGATTCTTTTTCCAGTTGTCTTAATATTATTTCCGTTTGAAACCAATAAAGATTTTCTTTTTCTTTTAAAAAATCTGCAAGTTTAAATTTTTTACCAACTTTTTTTTGTAATTCTTTTATAATTTCTGTTGATGTTTCTCCCACATATATGATTTCTGAGTCAATTTTTTTTGAATTAAAACTGTCTTTTATTGCGTTTAATACTTCGCTTTTTCCTGTAGCCGGTGCGCCTTTTAATATTATTATGTATTTTTTTTCATTTTTTGGAAAAATACTGGATGAACTTTTTAGTCTTCTTAAAGTAGTTTTTTTGGTTTTTTTATTTTTTGTTCTAGTAAAATCTTCTGGATTTAAAGATGATCTGAGATCATTTAATGAAGTTGATTCAGGAAATTTAGAAGTTTTATTCATAGAAAAAGTATTTTTTATAAAAACCGAAATACATATTACTGATAAAATACAAATTAATTTTTTCATGACAATATCCTTTCAACATGGAGTTAATTTTAAGGATAGATATTCTAAGATTGTGGTTTGAATAAAGTAAATTTTTTTGAAAAAAAATAGTTTTTTGTTGTATCATAAGCAAATTTAACGGCTATAATTTTACCATTATTGACAATAATATTTATTTTTAGTTCTAATAAATACTGAAAAAATACATATTTATAAAGGGAATATTTTATGAAAAAAGTGTTACTTTCTATTCTAAGAGACAAAAGTACGGATATAAAAAAATTTAGAGAAATTGCAAAAGATTTGGCATATATTTTGGCCTGTGATGCTGGTGATTTGATTGAAAAAGAAAAAATTAATATTAATACTCCAATGGGTAATGCAATCGGTACAAAATTTAAAAACGATATAGTTATTGTTCCAATATTGCGTGCGGCATTATCTTTATTACCACAATTTTTAGATTTTTTTAAATATGCAAAAGTTGGGTTTTTAGGTCTTAGACGCGATGAAAAAACGGCTATTGCAAATTTGTATTACAAAAATTTACCTGAAATAAAAAAAACGGACGATGTTATAATTCTTGATCCAATGATTGCAACCGGAGGAAGTGGAATAAAAGCAATAGAAATATTAAAAGAAATCGGTGTTTTGGAAGAAAAAATAATTTTTGTTGCTGTTATTTGTTCAAAAATTGGCGTTGATGAGATAAAAACAAGATTTCCAAAAATTAAGTTAATTTACGTTGAACAAGATGAAAAATTAAACAGCACAAAATTTATTGTTCCCGGGTTGGGCGATTTTGGGGATAGATTTTTTGGAACAATATAGTTGTTAGAGTTTTAAATTTTGTAGAAAGGTATTTTGTGAACTTTCGTAATATATTTTTTATTTTAGGAATAATTTTTTTTGGTAATTTGTACTGTGTTTTGGAAAACTTTAATTTCAAAAACTGGTGGAATACAAATAAAAACTATATTGTTGGGGATGATTTTGACGAAGATGGTGTAAAATATTCTAAAATGTTTAATAAAATTAAAAATTCTACAAAATTTGCCCCAAATAAATTGTCTAAACAAATTGTTGATGGTGCTTGTGGCTTATTAGAAAAAATACTAAATGGTATGTATGAAACCAAATATGTTAATGAAACTATTATAGAAGGATTTTCTCTTTGCGAAGAAAATGATAAAAAAGATAATTATGTTTATTGTAACTGCTCCGGTTTTGTTTGTGCTCTTATAAAAAAGTATTCGCAAGTCCATTATAAATCAATAATGGAAAGTATAGAGGGGACTCTTTGGGAAGATTCTATTAAGGCTCGCGATTTATATCCCAAAAAAAATAAATATGGTAAATGGGATAGCTGCAAAAGGCCTCAAGTTATAGATATGTACAACGCGTTTAAAAAACAAAAAGAATATTGGGAGTTAATTAAAAACATTAATAATATTTTACCGGGAGACATAATTTCAAAAACAACAACAAAAAAAATAGAACCACTTGGAAATACCGGGCATGTAGTTATTGCATTATCTGTACCTAAGTTTGTTAAAGATTGGGAAAAAAATGGTCAAAAATATAAAATTTATGAATTGGTAATTATAGATTCTTCAACTGTTAACGATGAACCATGTAGTCGTGTGTTAACCTCACCAAATTTTTCTGGTGTTGGTGTTCGATATATTTCATTATTAGCTAATGAAAATGGTGAGACTATAAATTTTTTCAGAAAGGCAGACCCTAGTGCTCCCGCAAAAACTACAGTTTTAAATATAAGTCGACCTATTGAAGTATAAGTTGTTTATATTTTAAATAAAATTATTACTTATTACAGTTCCAACTATTTGAGAAATAATTATTACAACTGTTGCAATGCCAACGTGTTCAAATATTACCGGTAATGGTTTTACTTTTTTTTCTTTAGCTATTATGTAACTGAATATTGCTAAAAGAGACAGACCCATAAATATACTTACCCAGACTGCAAAACAAAGATTAAATAACAGTATTGGAAATATAAAAAGCAAAGCGATTACAAATTTTGAAATAAATGTTGTAACAGTAGATTCCCAGATCTCTTTTTTACTCGTTTGATTTTCAAATTCTCGTGATACATGCACGCCAAGTGAATCTGAAAATGCGTCGGCTATGGCAATGGTTAAAACACCACCGATTATTGCAAGCGTTGAATGTGTTCCCGAATGTAACCCAACCATTAATCCAAGAGTTGTAATTACTCCGGATGTTACTCCAAACCCTAAACCTACTTTTAATGAATTTTTCATGACTTTACCCCAAGTTATTAATAATCTTGAAATGCATTTTCTATGTAATTAATATCAAATTTATTATTTTTTAGTATTGCAGTAGCAACGTCAAATCTACAAACTTTATCAAAAATATTATTTATTTGTATAAATAATTTAGCTGTATTTATTATTTTTCTTTGCTTTGTATATGTTATTACATTTGATATGGGAAAATATTCATTAATTCTGGTTTTTACCTCTACAAAAAGTAAATATTCATCTTTTTGCGCAATTATATCAATTTCGCCATATCTTGTTTTGTAATTTATATTAACTATTTTAAAATTTTGTTTTTTTAAATAGTCAGCGACGGCTTGTTCGCCTAAAATGCCAAGTTGTGTTCGTTCATCCATAATTAAAACATGAAGTTGTTTTTAACCGAAAGCCCTTGTGCCATTCTTGTAAATGGAGACTCCGGATACTGTTCCATTAATTGTTCAACTTTTTTTCCTAAAGTATCATTATCTTTCTCTTTTTGAGCTAACTTTGCTTCCAAGTAAAGCAATCTTGGATTTAAATTGGTATCTTTATCCAAATAGTTTTCTTTTAGGTACGTTAGCCTGTTTTTAGCAGATTTTAATTTACCTTTTTTTAGATAAAAATTATAAACATAAACTTCTTTGTCTATTAGTTTACGTTGGCATGTATGTTCTATATCTTCTATATCGTTTTTATATTTTGAATAACTAGGATTTCTAAGATAATCTTTACATAAATTTATGGTTTCTTGTGTGTCAGATTGATCGCAATCTATTTTTAATGTTTGGTAAAATTTAGATTTTATAGCCTGATAATAAGCATATTCAGCTTGTTTGTCGGATGGATAGAAATCTTTAAAATGTTCATACATTTGAAATGCAGAAGGTAAATTTCCTGTGTTAAAGTAGCTGTCGGCCAACATTAGTTTATATTCCGATAAATCATCTTTTTCAGCGTGTTGTGCTACCATAACTTCCAATGGCTGTAGAGCTTCTTTATATTTTTTTTCTTTTAACGAAGCAAGTGTTTTTTGTTTTAATTCATCAAAAGAGAGATCTTCTGTTTTCTTTTCTTCTTTAGCACAATGTGGTGTTGTTATTAACATTAAAACTAAAAGTGTTATTTTTGATAATTTTATTAAATTAAAATTATTTATCTTATGCATTTATTACTCCAATAATATTAAAAAATAGCTTTATTGCTAAATATATTAAATTATTGTTTTATATTTGGCAAAAAAGTAAACTGATTCATTATGTCGATAGTTTTGTATTTAATAAGTTAACCTTTTTTTATAAAAAATAAACCCCAGGCGATTAAGGGAGTTTTTAATGAATAAGAAAAATTTTCAAGATATTTTACTGGAATTGAATCTAATTTCTAAAGAACAGCACCAAAGTTGCGTTACTGAATCGGCTCAAACAGGTAAGCCATTAAGCCAAATAATAATTGAAAAAAAATTGGTATCCAAAATGGATATTGCAAAAGTTTTAGCTCAAGAAGTTGGATTTGTTTATGTGGATAAAATAACTGAACAAATGGTCAACACAGAACTTTTGAGCAAAATTCCATTAAAATTTTTGCGACAGCATGTAATTATACCCATATTATTTGAAGGATTTAAAACTGTTGTTACGTCCAATCCAAGAGATATTCAGCCATTGGACGATATTTCACTGCTTTTATCAGGTGATGTAAAATATGGCGTTTCAAGTGATGATATTATAAATGCAGCAATAAACAAATATTATCCTTTGGAAACAAGTAAAGAAATGATGGAAGAGTTAAAAGAAGAAGAGGCCGGCGAGATAGATTTAACCGCAGTAGAAGAACGAGATATTTTGGAAATGGCTCAAGAAGCTCCAATTGTAAAGCTTGTAAATCATATGATATTTCAGGCTGTAAAAGAAGATGCTTCTGATATTCATATAGAAGCCTTCGAAAAAGAACTTCGCGTTAGATACAGAATTGATGGTGTTATGTATCAAAGAGTGTTGCCTCCAAAAAGATTTCAGGGAGCCATTGTTTCACGTATTAAAATAATGGCAAATCTTGATATTGCTGAAAAAAGATTGCCACAAGATGGAAGAATTCAGATAAAAGTAGGGGATAAGGCAATAGATATTCGTGTGTCGATATTGCCTTGCAATTATGGCGAGCGAGTTGTTATGCGTTTGCTTGATAAAACTAAAGGTGCCGTTGATCTTGAACATCTTGATTTTTCAACACGTGACCTTGAAGTGATTTCTCGAAATATTACAAGACCCAATGGAATAATTTTAATAAGCGGTCCTACCGGATCTGGTAAAACTACAACGTTATATTCAATACTTTCTCGATTAAATAAACCGGATATTAATATAATTACGGTTGAAGATCCTGTAGAGTATACGATTACAGGGGTAAATCAAGTTCAAGTTAAAGAAGATATCGGATTAACATTTGCCGCGGCGCTACGTTCGATTTTACGTCAAGATCCGGACGTTGTACTTATTGGTGAAATACGAGATAAAGATACGGCTCAAATTGCAACTCAGGCGGCTTTAACTGGTCACGTTGTTTTGAGTACCATTCATACAAACAGTTCTCCGGCAACAATTACGCGTTTAATTGATATGGGTATAGAACCATTTTTAATCTCATCATCGGTTATATGTATAATGTCTCAACGGTTGGTTAGAAAACTTTGTGATAAATGTAAGCAAGAATATAAGCCTGAGCCTGATATGATTAAGCGTCTTGGATTGCCGGAATCTGAATTAAACCAAATAAAATTTTATAAATCGGTTGGATGTGAAGAATGTTTTAATACCGGATATCGAGGTCGATTGGGTATTTTTGAAGTAATGGAAGTCGATGATGAAATTGCGCATTTGATTGTGGAAAAAGCTGATGCAAATGTGATAAAATCAAAAGCCATAGAAAAAGGTATGGTTACTTTGGCGCAAGATGGAATTCGAAGAGTAAAAAACGGCCAAACATCTTTGGATGAAGTTTTAAATGTTGCATATATAGATCAGGCTTTGGATTAAAATAAAAAACTATGGATAAAGCTTTTTCACTTTTTGAATTGATAGTTGTTATTTCGGTTTTATCCATACTTTTTTTTGTTTCACTTCCAAAATTTAATTTTTTAGATAATTTTATTTTACAAAATGAAGTTGATAAGTTGTTCTCTACATTTTATTATTTACAACAAAAAGCAATTACTTCAGGCGAAGAACAAAAATTATATTTTAATATTGATTTAAATAGTTACGAATATCTCGGTAAATTTGGTAAGAAACAAAATTATATTTTACCTGATAAAATACAGTTTGGTGTTTTTGATAATGTCTATGGTCCTCCGTCAAAACCTGAGAATAAAATTACGGTTCCTATAACTTTTAAAAAAATAGATAAAAATTTATTTGAAATAATTTTTTTTACCGATGGTAGAATTGCTTCCGGAAATGCTTATATGATTACTAAAGATAAAAAGAATTTAATGTCGCTTGGTTGTTCCGTGTCACCTTTTGCTACTATAATAAAATACAAATATCAGAATAAAAAATGGATCTCTTCAAAATAAAAAAACTGAATATATTTGAATTTATTTTTTTAGTAATTGTTTTTTTGTTTGCATTAGCATGGATCGTTCAAGAAAACCCTGAAATGCAGAAAAAAATATTTAATATATTAAAAAAAGATTTAGAGCGTAGTTGGAGCGTGGATATTAACGTAAAAGACTACAGGATTAATTTTTTTACAGGCCAAATTTATATCAAAACCGGTATTGTTAGTTCTAAATTAGATAGCAATAATAAATTCTCTTGGAGCTTTGGTAAACTTTTTATTAAATTTAGTAGGTTAAATCTTATTTTTAAGAAAATTTTTCTATTGGATCTTGTTTTTGAAAATATTAATACAAAATCTGAGCTTAAAGATAATATTCCTGTAATCAAAGATCATTTTGAAAATATATTATTAAATAATTCGGATATAAATGTAAAGATAAATTCTTTAAATATAAAAAATGTAATTTTTGAAGTTATTGATGTTAATTATCCAATTATATTTAATTTTCCATGTAATATTTCATTAAAATATTTCGCAAATAAATATTGGGCCGGATATTTGAATTTAAATAATGGTACTATTTTTTACAAAAAAAATATTTTAATTAAAAAACTTAAAACAAATATTGTTTTTTCAGATTTATGTACCAATGGTATGTTTGAATTTAACGGCTTTGATACTATTCAAAAATATAGAGTTAGTTTTGATAAAAATATTTTAAATATAAGCTCTGAAAATCTTGATTTGAATATAAGTTTTTTATCAGAAAATATTAATATTTTTGGTAATGCTAACGTAGAAAATTTAGCTAATATTGCTAAAATTTTTGATCTTAAAATTAGTAATAATTTTTTGACCGGTAACTTAAAATTTAATTTATTTTATGATCTTAAAACGATCAATGGCAAATTTGAGCTATTTGATTTTATATTACCGTCAGGCAAAACAAATTTTGTTGGTGATATTTTGTTTGATTTAGCTAAAAATAAATTAAGCATGAATATTGGTGAGTCTATATATAAAGTAAATTTGGATTTGAATTTTTACCCTGAAATATTTTTAGAAAAAATTTTATTTTATAAAAACAATAAAAAATTTATAGATGCGAAAGTTAAAAATAATATAGATAAGATTTTGTACGGTAATATTGATTTTTTAGCATTAAAAAAACTTTTACCTGTAAATTTGCAGAAACTTATTTTGGGTAGGCTTAATAGCTTGAGTTTTTTAATAGATCAAACTAAATTCGAAAATATAAGTGGAAAAATTATTTTTAGTGACGGTAAAATATTATTTAAAGATACTTATAATCCGATAGAAAATTTAAATTTTGATTTTTTAATCAAAAACAATTTTAAAGAGTTAATTTTAAGTGATTTAAATATAAAATTTTTTAAGGGTAATATTTATTCTAATTTAGGATATATAAACTTCGATGAAAAATTTTGCATAAAAAATCTTAATATACCGTTTAATTTCAATAATTTTTTATTTAATATTAATAGATATTTTTATTCTATTTTTGATGCAAATTTAATTTTAACAGGTAATAACAATAAAAATTTTTGTATTACCGGTGATATTAATTTTACTAAAAGTTATTTAAATAGCAGTTTGATAAATATTGAATCTCAAAACAAAAATATTCATAATATGGGTTATTTGGAAAACAAAAATTTAATTAATTTTGACTTAAATCTTTTAACAAAAACACCCTTACAGGTTAAAGGCGGCCTTTTTGATTTAAATATCGATGCAAATCTAAATATGAAAACTTGTCTGCAAAAAGACGGGTTCGTAAATTATCTATTTGCCGGAAATTTAAATATCACAGATGGATCCTTAAATTTTTTAGATAAAAAACTTAATATTGATTATGGTAAAATTCAGTTTTTACCGAATAATTTAAATGATCCTATTATTGATTTGGTTGCAAAAAATAAAATTGGTAAATATTGGATTAATCTTCAAGCTACTGGATATTTAAGTAATCCCAAAATTATACTTGAGTCTTTACCAAAGTTAGATAAAAAGCAGGTATTGGGTTTATTGCTGTCCGGTTCAAATGATATGAACTTACAATCACAATTTTCATTTTTATTACAAAAAAATTTAAGTAGTATTATAGCCAATAATGAATCTGATAATTTTTTAAAAAAAATTTTAAACCCATTTCGTTATATACAGATAACTCCAAATTTTATTAATAATTCAGGTAAAAGTGGGTTTAATGGTTGTTTGGATGTGGATTTAAGTGATCAGTTACATGCAAAAATACAAAAAGATTTTAATTTAAAAGATGATCTCTCAGTACAACTTGATTATTTTTTAACAGATGATATCAATCTACGGTTACTAAAAGATCAAAGGGATGAAATAGGAGCTGAAGTTGAAGTCAGAGTTGCACTTTGATTGTCTTTTAATAGGCTATTTTTAGATAAATTTTGAGGCGATTGTTTTTCTATATTATTTAATTCTTCTGTTTTTAATAATAGCTGTTTATGTTCTTCTTGTAATTGACTTACCTGATTTTGAATTTGTTCTTTTTCTTTATTTATTGAGTTTAAAAGATATGCACTTTTTGCAAGAGTTTTACTTTTTGTTTCCAACTCTTTTTGTGTGTTATTCAACTTACCTTCTATGCTTTTTAAATTATTTTTTAACATACTTGTTTCATTTTTTAATGCCAAAGTTTCTGCATTTTTTAATTTTAATTCACTTTTAATTTTAGATTTTTTTTCTATAGTTATCTTTGATGCTTGATACATTTTACAGACTTGATCAAGTAATGAATAAACTTTTGGCTGTGTTTGAGGATATTCTTTTTTAATATTCAGTAGATCTTGATTTATTTGATTATAGATATTTGAAATTAAAATTTCTGTTTTTTTTGCAAATGATTTTTGTATGTATATTATTGAAGTAATAAATAATAGATATAAAACTACCTTTTTCATTAAAAACTTCTCCTTGTTTTTATTGAGAGCATTGCATAAAATTTTTTTTTAATAAAGTATAAAAAAATAGTTTTTTTTAAAACAAAATAGATAAAGAATGGGAATATATGATGAAACATAATATTTTTTTAAAAAGATTAGTTATTATTTTTTTATTAGTTTTCTTTAATTGCAGTGCAGCTAATGTCGAATCGAATGTAAAAATTTGGTTTTCGCCAAATGATAATGTGAGTAAAAATTTAATTAAAGAATTAAATAATGCAAAATCCAAAATTTATGCTGCTGTTTATATGATTACCGATAAAAAAATAGCTCAAGCCTTGGCTGATGCAAAGATTAAAAGGGGTGTGGATGTTCAGGTTGTAACGGATCAATCATGCCTTGAGTATGAATATGGTAAGGTAGATTTTTTAAAAGAAAATGGCGTTGATATATTTGTATATAAAAGTAGTTTAAAGAAAAAAAGAAATCACTCAGAACAGATTATGCATAATAAATTTGTAATTATCGATGACGAATTAATTACAGGATCTTTTAATTGGACAGTTCAAGCAGATGCTAGAAATTACGAAAATGTAATTTGTACAGCAGATAAATTGGCGTGTAAAAAATATTTGGATCAATTTGAGCTTTTGAAAAAAAATTGTGTCCGACAAGCAATGAATTTGATTACACAAAAAAGTAAAACAAATACACAGGTAATAAAAGAAACATCTGTTAGTTTTAAGAATAAATTAGTCGATTTTTTTAAAGATTTAAAAGAAAAAGTTAAGTAATTTTTAGCGTTTCTCAAGATTATTTAATAAATATTGAATGTCTTGAGGCGCGCTTTTTTCATATTCAAAAAGAGTATCTTTATAAGTAAAAGATAACTTGTAAGCATGAAGAGCCGGTCTAGATATTAATTTTGATAAATAGCCATAGCTTTCATCACCAATAAGACCATGTCCGATTGCTGCAAAATGTACTCGAATTTGATGAGTTCTGCCTGTTACAATTCTTACTTCAACTAAAGATTCATCTTTGTAATATTGCAGTACTTTGTAATAAGTTAATGCCGGCCTGCCATCATGGCTTTTGTGACTCATTAAATGTCCTTTTAATGGATGGCGTCCAACAGGATAATCAATTTTACCTTCCTTTGGTGGATGACCTTTAACAACTGCAAGATATGTTTTTTTTATTAATCTATCTTTAAACATATTGGATATTTTTATCTGTGATTTTATATTTCTTGCAACCAATAAAAGACCTGACGTGCCACGATCAATTCTATGTACAATTCCGGGACGTTGATTGTCATTAAAATCTTCAAATTCTTTAAATTTGTATAAAAGACCGTGAACTATACTTAGTTCATCTTTATTGTTTTCTGAAGGGTGAACAACCAAACCTGCAGGCTTATTTATGACGATGAAATCAGGTTGAATATCAATAATTTCAAGATCAATATTTTCCGGGCTAACATTATATTGAGTTATTTTAGGAAAATTTATTTCTATTTTGTCATTTTCTTTAATTTTATAACTTGATTTTATATTTTTTTTTCCATTAACGGATATTAAATCTTGATTAATTAAGTCTTGGAAATAAGATCTTGAATAGTCCGGGTATTTTGCAAATAACAATTTATCCAAGCGAGAGTTGCTTAGATCTTCTTTTTCGCAAACAATTATATCTGTTTTATCTATTTTTTGCTTATTTTTCACAGATTCGACCCCAAAACATTTTATCTATTTAATAATTTGCATATATTTAGTATTATTTATAATAGTTTAATGTCAAATAAGCCTTTATCTCAAAAATACATGCTTAGTAGTATAAATAAAATAAGGGGGTTTTGTGTTAAAGTTAAAAAAAATATTCTTTCAAATAGAAAAAAATTTGGATGATGTAATAAAAGAAAAAACACCTCTAGGTACAGACCTGTTTAATCTTTTAGTTAGTCAGCACCCCGCGGATATAGCATTGTTTTTTGATAGTGTGATTAATGAAAAAGAACAGTTATTATTATTCAAAAAATTTTCACATAATTTAAAAACTCGAGTTTTTAATGAATTATCCGAAAACAGTCAGGCAAATTTACTTGTTAATCTTGGAGATGAGGCTTCTTCGGAATTATTAAAAACAATACCGACAGAAACAATCATAAAACTTTTTGATAGTTTATCTGATGAAGATTTAAAAAAATATTTAAAACTTTTACAGAAAAAACAGCGATCTGATATAATTTCACGACTTAATTTTAAGCCCGATTCTGCCGGACGAATAATGAATTCGGAAGTGATAAACTTGCAAAAAGATTTTACCATTAAAAAAAGTTTATCAATATTGCAGCGTTTGGGCGAAAAACAGGAGTTATTAAAAGTTGTTTATATTACCGATCAGGACCAAAAATTATTAGGAAATATAACTTTAGGGGACCTTGTTGTAAACAAGCCTGAAACGGTATTGAAAAATATAATACGTAAAAATGTTTTGGTAATTAATGTAAATCAAGATCAGGAAGATGTTGCAAATCAATTTAGTCACTATGGATTATTAAGTGCACCTGTTGTAGATAATGAAAATAATTTTTTGGGTGTAATTACTGCAGATGATGTTATCGAAGTTTTAGAAGAAGAGGCTAGTGAAGACGTTTATAAAATGTCAGGATTAAGCCCATCTGAAGATGAATATTTACAAACACCATTATGGAAATTTGTTTGGCAAAGAACACCTTGGCTTGTTGGGCTTCTTTTATTGCAAAGCATATCAAGCTTTATTCTTTCCGGTTATAACTATGTTGTTGATAAATATTTTATAATACCAATGTTTTTAACCATGCTGATCGGTACGGGCGGTAATGCCGGCAATCAATCCTCTGCTATTATTATCCGAGGTCTTGCAACTGGACAAATATCAAGAAAAGATGGATTGAGAGTTTTATTAAGAGAATTTGGTGTTTCCATTTTTGTATCACTTATTTTAGTTGTCGTTGCATTTACAAGAGTTTTTTTATTTAAACAAGATCTAATGAGTGCATTTGCTGTTGCCATAGCTTTGTTTTTTATAATAATGGTGTCTATGATTTTGGGAACGGTTTTGCCATTATTATTGGAACGATTTAATTTGGATCCGGCACATTCGGCAGCACCCTTTTTGGCAACTTTAATGGATATTTTAGGGGTAACAATTTATTGTTTTGTTGTGAGTCGTATTTTAGGCTAAATATTTTTAAACTTTTGTTATTAAAATAATTATAAAAAGCCAATTTTCTTGACAGTGTGTTATAATTCTTGTAAATTTTTCATTGTGTAAAACACAGGAGCCGCTAGCTCAGTTGGTAGAGCAACAGCCTTTTAAGCTGTGGGTCGTAGGTTCGATTCCTACGCGGCTCACCAGTCTACGCCCTTCGTGGCTTTGGCTGGCAGGCCAACCAAACGGTTGGCAATATTTATGTCCCCATCGTCTAGCCTGGTCAGGACACAGGATTTTCATTCCTGTAACAGGGGTTCGAATCCCCTTGGGGACGCCAAATTTTCCAAGTTTAGGTTATTATGGATAATGGTTTTAAGGGTTTTCTTTATATATTTCTTGGTAGTTTAATAGTTTTTTTTGTTGCCGGTATTTTTATCATCAAAATGGCTATTGCTGCTTTCGGTTTGTATCTTATATTTAAGGGTTTGCAGCTTAAAAATGCGAATAGAGCCCTTTTTTATGTTTATAGATTCAGAGATAAATTTCACGATAATTTTTCAGATTAAATATGTCCCCATCGTCTAGCCCGGTCTAGGACACAAGATTCTCATTCTTGTAACAGGGGTTCGAATCCCCTTGGGGACGCCAGTAAGAATAATTTGAAATAACGTTAAATTCAAGAGATGTTTTTTTTGTTATCTATTTTTTAAAAAAATATTATATAGTAAAAATAATTAGTAAATTTTAAAGAAATTATTAGTCAAGAGCCAATCTTTAAAAAAGAGAATTTTATGAAAAATATTTTTAAACGATATTTAGTTATATTGCTTGGAATTTATTTTTTTACATCTGTCTCTTTTATAAAGCCGGCACCTAAATATTCTGGATATATAGAAGATTTAAAAAAAGAATTCATTGCTATAAAAAATGCGGATGAGTTAATAAAAAAGCTTAATACAGAAAGTATTGTATTTTGGGATGAAGGATACCGTCCAACAGTATTTGAGTTATTAGTTTCAATAGCAAAAACAGATTGTGTTTCAGTTATTCTTGATAAGATATATGAATTTAATTGTAATAAAGAGCGGATTAAAAATTTATTTTTAAAAAACAATAATCGTTATAGAACAATTTTTGCGGCATTTATTAGGCAAGTCTATTTTGCATCTATAAAATCAGACTTTATTTATTCAGAAAAAGATTTTAAGGATCTGTTTCCCAAATTTTTAAAAATCTTTGAAAAATATTTAAAAGCCAATGATTTAATAAAAATCTTTTTTATTAATAAAGATTATGGATATGAATATCAAAAGGAACAAAGAGTAAAATCGCCTTTTATTTTTAGAGCAATTCCAGCCACTATTAATTATCATATATTATTATCGTATCATTATTCTAGTAAGGCTGTTGCCTTGGATATAAATGAATTTTATAAATCAATAATAAGTAGTATATATAATTTGTTAACCAAAGAACGTATTCTTGGAAATGAAGAATTAACCAAGAGATATTTTTTTGATTATTTATATGTGGATTCTTTGGATGACGCAATTTTAACTAAAGAAAGTGAATATGATAAAAATTATCAAATGTGTGATTATAGCTCGGTAGATGAATGGATAGGCGGTGTAAAAAAATATATTTTAAGTCAAAAAGAATACGCTATAAATTATATTAAAAAAGATATTCCAGATACATTAAAATATTCAAATGATCCTGTAGATTCATTAATAAAATATATAAGTAGCGCCGATAAATCGGCTCAGAATTATAAATCAATAGCAAAAGATAATATATTTAATGAAAATTTTATTAGTATTGTAAAAAAAATTTTTGAAAACATAGATGAATATAAGGCTGCTTGTGAATTTTGTTTGGGTGTAATGGCCCGTAGTGATCTTAAATATGCTTTAAAATTAAGAGAATGCAAAGATTATGAAAATATATCAAATAATATATTGGATAACTTTGAAGAGTTTTCCAATATATATAAAATAAATATACTGCGTTTTTTTGCGCGTCTGTTAATATACAAAAAAAATAAAAGCGAATCAGACCTAAAATTGATAGAAAAATTTAAAAATATTTTTCTGAAAAATAGTGATTTACTAAATTTTTATTTACTTGATTCTTTTTTTATTTCATTCTTTGAAAATTTATTTCCTGAAACTTATTTTCAGGAAATAATGCTTAAAAATATTGATGAATACTTAGATAAGCCAACTGATAATTTTTATAAAAAAAAATGTTTTAGGACGTTGAATACTTTATACAATGATAAAAATTGGTATGAAAAGATATATACAAATACAAACGAAAAATTTATTGAAATTATATTTGAAAAATTTGCGAAAAAATTAGATCAAGTTGATGAGGATTTAAAAACAATTTTTAAAAACCTTTTATATAATTATATCGAACAACAATTATTTATTTCTTCTAAAGTATTAGCTTATATAAAAGAATTTAATTTGTTGGATAATTTTTATGACAAAAATATTATTGTTAAAGATGAAGATGTTTTTAACAATGAAAAAATAGAACATTTAACTGAATCACAATTCGAAAAGATATTAGACGAAATGTTGAAAACTAAAAATATATATAGTCAGGATAATATTAAAAAACTGATGACATATATTCAAGTAATCCTTAATCCTAATAAAAATTATATATTATCAAAAGCTTTAAAGGATAAAATTAGAGATCTTTCTTTAAACAATCCTGATCTATATTATTATACCGAGCATATAGTTAAACGATTTTCTGAAAAATATCCTGAAGAAGGAGTTTATTTCAAAGAACAAATGCTAGAAAATAGAGATGCATACATTGCTAAGCGAAAAGATGATAGTTTTGAAAAATTGCAATCTATTGATATACAAAAAGAAGTATGGGAATATCTTAAATTTTTAGAAAAAGAATTTAATAATTCAGAAGAACAACAAAAAAAGAATTCGGATTTTACTAGTATTTTATTTAATAATGTAGATATTTTTACGGAAGATATTTTTTTAAAATATATTGAAATATTGGATGGTTTTAGAGATAAAAAAAAGAAGTTTTATTTTGTTTTCAATTATAATTTGAATGTTTTTGTTGAAAAACTTTGTGAAACGTCTTTTTTTGATAATGCGTCAAAAGAAGTTGTGTATAAAATATTGGAATATGTAGAATCAACTTTTTTTTCACGAGAATCATTGGATCAGATAAAGGATATTAAAAAACGGTCTAGAAATATTTTGGAGATTCTTTTTGAAAAAAAAGGAGATGTGATTATAACAAAACTAAAAGAGGATTTAGACTCTAATAATTGGGATTTTAAAAAAAGAGCAATTTCAGCAGTTAATTTTTTAATTAGAATGTATTGTGACCCAGCAATTATTGCTAATTTAAAAAATTTAATAAAAAAATTACAAGAGCATGAAATAGGCATAAATGTATTGGATGAAATAATATCATTGAATAAAGAATTTGGAGATTTATTTTTCGATGGTTTAATTTATACACAATCGAATAAAGAGGTTACATATAATCCAAAGCTTATCGACGATATTTTGAAAAAATCTGAAGAATTGATTGATGGGGATAAAGAGTCGGCAATTACTTTATTATACTTATTACTACCTTTTAGTATACGGATTTATACTGAATTAAAAGGAAATATTGTTTTAGATGCAAAAATGCAATATAAAGATAGATTTAATAATATAATTGAAAAGGCTAACCCCTCAAAAGATAAAATGGTATCATATTTATCAATAAGAATTACTGCTTTAAAACCTAAAATTTCTAAATCTGATATTTCTGGAAAAAGAGAAGAGCGCAGACCATAAGAAGCTCTCTTTTATTATCAATCTTTCTATTTTTATATTTTACAGACAGATTTTTATCAAATCTATCATTAGCCCATTTGATGACATCGTTTATAGCTAACTCTAAATAGATTATTAATTGTTTATATTTACATATAATTATTTAATTATTCCAAATACTTTTTCTAAAAAACATTTTTGTTGCAAAAGTGTACATAAAAATACTAAATTGCTTATAGCTTGGACATTTTGGGGTATTTTATAGGGGGATGTTGTATGAAGATTTCTAGGTATTTTGTTTTGTTGTTTTTTATCTTTTTTTCTCTTAAATCTTATAATCCAATACTTTTTGTTTATGGACCAACTCAGTCAAGTCTTTTTGATTATAAATATGACAGAGAAAAAATTCAAAAAATTTACGATAAGTTTAATTTGGAAATAAAAGAAAAAAATACAGTTTTATTAAATGAAGATGAAGAAAATTGCGAAAAAAATTACTTACTTTTATTTCTTATGCTAAATACTAAGTTCGAAGATGATGAAACCAAACTTATCAATAAAGTTATGGATGAAAATGATATACGTCTGTGTTATAGAGAAAATATTAGAGATTTCAGAGAGCGATTAATTGAAGATATTGAAAATATTGATAAAAATATAAATGAGAAAATAACTATTGTAACTGTTGGTTTGGGTGCAAAAGTTATTAGTGATATTTTTGAAGAAATAAATGAATATATAAAATCTGTTGTTTCTATAGATTTAGTTGAAAATCTTAATTACAGCCCGATAGCAGGTGCATGTAAAAGTAGAATTATAAAAAAAGAATTTAGTGTCGTATCTTATGATGAAGATGGTAATATTAAATATGATGAAAACGATAGACCTGAGTTAACACCAATAAAAACAAATAAACTTAAAAACATACCTGAAAAAGAAGATGATGATGAATCGTACAGTTCAGATAGTAGTTCAAAAAGCGAATTATTAAGTTCTGATACATCAAAAAAAAGTTCTACACAAAGTTATTCAAGTAGTTCTAAAAATATTGAAAATAAAGGACAAAAGATAATTATTGAAGATAAAAGAGTGCCTATGATTTTAATTACGCTGGAAGATGCAGAAAAATTTTTAAAATATCAGCATAAAGATGATGTAGAATGTACATGTTTTGGAATCAATTGGACGAAAAAAAAGATAGATAGAACAATTGCCTTGGTCGGTTTGGCTTTTGAAATTATTACAGCTTTTGCATAATTAAAAAATTTAAAAATAAATTATCTTGAAAAAAAATATTTTTTTTTGTTAGCATTCTTTTACTTTAAAGATTTTTATTAATTAAAGGAGAAATAATGGCAGAAACTGGAAAAGTTGGAAAATGGTTTTTAAATAATATGACTGGAATTTTGGCTGTAATTTCAGGCTTGGTATTACTTGGTTTCACTTACAAAATTATTTTAAATATTATTCTTTTTACTGTTGGTGTTGCTCTTACATATTTTGGATTAGTGAAAATAAATGCATCTCCAATAATTAATTTTATTGATAAAATGATTAGAAAAATAAAAGCAAGCTTAAAAGAGTAGAATCAAAAGATTAATTTTAAAGTAATGGGCATATTAATATGCCCATTACTTTTTATATCTATTTTATAGAATTAATAGCTTTTTCGTCCGTTCTATGAACAACAATTTGTGGAAATGGAATTGTTATATTGTTTTCTTTAAATACTTTCATTATTGCGAATCGTAAATCGCTTGAAATATCCCATTGTTCACGGACTCTTCTTGCGCTTATAAATGCTCTTATGAAAAAATTTACACCACTATCGCCAAAATCTTCAATTCTAATAACTGTGGTAGGTACTTTTAAAATAGCATCATGACTTTGGATTGTTTTGTGTAAAATTTCTTTTACTCGTTCAAGATTTTGGTTGTAATCAACCGAAACTCTCAATTCAAAGCCAACCGATATCCTACCATCACCCCAATTAATTATTTGTTTTGAAACCAGATCTTTATTTGGAACTATAATTGAAAAATTTCTGGCGGTTCGTATAGTTGTGGCTCTGGCGGATATTTTTTGTACCGTACCAATTGTATGTTCATCAAGTTGAATATAATTTCCAATCTCTACAGGTCTTTCTATAAGTATAAATAAGCCTGCTACATAATCTGATGCAAGATCTTTTAATGCAAAACCTATACCGATTGCCAAAAAGCTACCGGCGATTGTTATAAATTCTCTTAATTGTATTGTTATAAATCCCAAAATTATTGCCAACGCTATTATTATGTAGTGTGAAATCTTAAACATGGTGTTTTGTGCGCCCGGTTCAGTTCTGAATATTTCAAATAATTTTGTAAGTACGAATGTTTTGACCAAATATGAAATTATAACAATCGCCGGTAGCTTTTT
>JAHIKO010000038.1 GCA_018897535.1 Candidatus Dependentiae bacterium | reverse complement strand
CTTCCGATCTACCAACACCGACTATAGATAAAGCTGAAGACTGTTTAAAATCAACTATATCCTGAACGGTGTTTAATAAAGAGCTCATAGGTTCTAACTGTTTAGTTTGAACGATATCTGTTTTAGAGTTTAATTTAACTACATAATTTATATTTTTATAATCATTACCGTATTTTGAAATTAAACCTAATTGTGTGGCAAAACATCCGACATAACCGGAATTTGCAATTTTAAATAAATGTTCAGGATCAGCACTTTGAGATGAAATATCTTTTCCATAAAAATCTTTATTTAAGTGTTCTATTTTTTGATCACCGGCAAACAAAAATAATTTACCGGTATCTTTTGTAATTTTTTTTAAATTTTCCAAGTATAAATTTTTATTATCCGAATGAACGTTTAATGGAATCATTTTTTCTAAATCTTTTGAATTATTCATATTATATCTTTCAAATTTAAAATAAAAATGCTTGTAAAAACTTATAAAAAGTAATTTAATAAAAATATAAATAAAAAAGCTAGAAAATAGTTACTTATAATTAAATATTTATAAAAATTAAAAATATTTTGGGGAAAAAATATGAAAAATTTTTTTATATTTCAAAAAATAAAAGAGAACTGGAAATCCGGGTTAACAATTTCTTTAGTTTCCATACCATTGGCTGTTTCACTGGCAATTGCATCCGGAGCAAGTCCTACTCGAGGAATTATTGCTGCAATTTGGTCAGGATTTATCGCATCAATATTCGGCGGTAGCAATTATAACGTTATTGGACCTACTGGAGCTTTATCCGGAATATTGGCCACATATGCAATATTATATGGCGAAAACGTTTTACCTATTTTGGCAATTTTTTCAGGAATAATAATTATAAGTTGTTATTTTTTTAACATTGAAAAATATTTAGTATTCTTACCGTCAAGCACCATTCAAGGTTTTATACTTGGCGTATCTTTTATAATAATTTTTAATCAAATTAATTTTGCTTTTGGATTAACCGGATTAAAAACACATGAAAGATTTATAGAAAACGTTATAGAATCGTTTAAAAATATACATAACGGATCATTAATTTCATTTTTAATATTTTTATTTTTTGCAATAATTCTATTTATTTTAATTAAAGTGATTCCAAAAATACCCGGATCTGTAATTATTTCCATTGTTGGTATTTTTATAGGTTATTTAACATCAAACAAAATTATTCCGCTTGATTTACCAACACTGGAAACAAGATTTAGTAATTTAAATCCAAAACTATTTTTGCCGATAGAATTTATATTTTCTTCAAAATTAATTTTGCCTGCGTTAATAATTGCATTAATTTCAATTTTAGAAACAATGATTTCTGCAAAAATTGCAGACGGAATGACCAAAACAAAATATAAAAAACAAAAAGAAGTTTTAGGACTTGGTCTGGCAAATATAGCTTCAGGATTTGCAGGAGGAATTCCTACTACCGCAGCACTCGCAAGAACAGCTTTAAACATAAGAAGTGGCGCCACACATAAAATTTCTACCGCTATAAGTAGTTTTTTTATTGTTGTTATTTCATTTTTATTATTAAACTATTTCAAATTTTTACCGCTGGCAATAATAGCCTCAATATTGACAATAGTTGGTATACGAATGATAGAAATGGAACATTTTGTAAAAATGTTCAAAACGGATAAAACAAATTTTGTAATCGCTTTAATTGTAGCTGTAATAACAATACTTGAAGACCCAATAATTGGTTTATTGCTAGGTGCTTTAATTTCAATGCTTATTTTTATGCAAAAATTATCAAAGGGACAATACGAATTACTTTCGAATAAACAAGAAGAAAATATTTTTGAATTAAAAGAAAAAGCAAAAAAAACAGATACGTTAATTTATTCAATCAAAGGTGAGCTAGCCTATATAAATGCGCAATCTCACATAACAAGATTTGAAAAAACACCTATAGAAAATAAAAATATAATTATAAATCTTAAAAATATAAATTTTATAGATAATGACGGCATAGAAGCAATAGAAGAAATTATAGAATTAATAACAACAAAAGAAAAAAAATTAATGTTCGTTTTAGATGAAAATTCTTTAACCGAAAAAATGCTAAAAGAAAGTCATAAATTTAGTAATTTAAAAAATAAAAATTTAGTTTTTGAATCACTTGCATTAGCGCTTGAGAATGTGTAAAAAATAAATAAAAATAAAAAGGCAGAAGGGTGCAGACTTGAATTTAATTCAAGCCAATAAACATTTGACACAAAAAATTTTCTATCTACCAAACGAAATTGTTGGAAATATTATTACTTTAAAAATAGTTTCTCTTTATTATTTAAACCAATATTATTCGGCATTTTCTCCTAAAGTTCAAAGAATGCTGAATATTTCACACGCTGATGCAACATATGAAAATACAAAAAAATATTTAATTAAAAAAAATATTTTACAGAAAAACAGTGAACAGCTTTTTTATTTTATTTTCGATAATTTTGATAAAAAGCTTATAGGAAAAATAGAGATAAGAAATTTTAATCACAAAAAAGGGCAGCTTGGCGTTTGGATAAATGAAAAGTATTGGGGTAATGGTAGATATCAAGAAGCTTTAAAATTAATCTCAAATTTATATTTTTCTTACACAAATAACTATTATTACACTGCACAGATTCACGAATTTAACTTAAGAAGTTTATTTGCCAGTATTAAGTACGGATTTAAATTTTCAGGCAAATTTATTTTAAGAAATAATCGACGATATTATAATATGTATATGCACAAAAATTTTATATAATAATATATTGCTCTTTTTTAGGAAGAAATTGATTTCTAATATCATTAAAAATATTTGTAAAAGCATTTAATGAATCTGTACCATCGTTTTTGTAAATTTCGTAAATGGCATCAAAGGTTGCTAAAAGTTCTTGAGGTACAAATCTACGATAATTTATTTTTAAAGTAATATTTGGATCTGTTGAATAATTTTTAAAAAAATCATCCATAACTTTTAACAAATTGTCTTGTTTGAGTTTATTTTTTAATGATTTATGCATAAGTAAATTTGTTACATAAAAAAAACACACAATAAAAAATAACCCTCTAAAAAGATAAAGAAATGGTTTCATTTCTTTATCTTTTTTTAGGGATATTTCAGCAAATATATATACTGCAGCTTCAAATAGTGCTACAAATGTGAACTCTCTGAGGCTATTATCTTCAGACAGTATATTAACTTTATCTACAAGTTCTTTTTTCAAAAAATTCCATTTATGGTTTTCAAAATAAACAACTTCCGGATTTATTTTATTTAAAAGATCTGTGTTAATTACAGGTGACAACTCATTTGAGTAGCTATGTGTAAAATTCAAAATATTAAAAATAACTAAAAATAATATTTTTTTGTTTAACATAAAAATTCCTTATTTACTAAAACATTTTATCATGCAAATAATTTTTGCATAGAATATGAAAAGCAAATTTATTTTAAGAAATAATCGACGATATTATAATATGTATATGCATAAAAATTCAATTTCTAAGTCATGTCTATAGCACATATTAATGAATTTAATTCAAGAAATTTATTCACAATATCAAGTCAAATTAATAAATCTATTGACACAATTTATTTTTAAAATATAGCTTAGGCCAAAGATAAGTGGATAAAAATTATTTTTTAAAGGAAAATTTATGAACATAAAAAGAATTTTATTTATTTTTTATACAATAACAATATATTTAAGCACTATATTTGCTACAGATAAAATTAATGTCGAAAATGCATCACATGATCCAATTTTTGTTTCTATTTATTATCAAAAAGGAGATATGGCTGAAAGATTTGGCTTTCCAGAAATTATAAATCCACAAGACAATATAAATTTAAACCGTCCACCAAGAACGCTAATGTCGAATAGACTCCTTATTTTTTCATATAATAAAGAGGATCTTAAAAAAAGTTTATCAGGTAAGAATTATTTAGATTCAACCAAGATTAAAATTGGAAATATGCATGGTAATAAATTTCATATTGTTGAGCACTCAGAAAATTTAAAGGGTTATAATTCTATAGAATGGAATTTACTTAATCCTATTCAAAAATTATTAGGTAAAACATTAGATGTTATATCAAATGAAATTCGAAATCGTGTTAACTCCGGAAAACATGCTAATGAAACAGCCTTGGTAAGATTGGGAAATGATTTATGTTCAAAAGAAATCGAATATTTAAAAAATCGTAAAGCCATAATAAAATCCAATATTGAAAAATTTATAGGATCAACAATTGATAAAGAAAATATACCCAATATAGCATTTTGTTGTAGCGGTGGCGGATATAGAGCTATGATAGGTACAGCTGGGTTATTTTCGGGTGCAGAAAAAATAGGCTTACTCGATTGTGCAACTTATGCTGCAGGATTATCTGGTTCCACATGGTTTATTACTCCATGGTTATATTCAGGAAAATCTGTTTCTGCATATAATGAATATTTAATGAATATAGTATCAACAGATTTAAAAACAACATTTATTGATCCAGGTGTTTTAACAGTTTATTTAATGGAAAAAAATATTTTTGGTCAACCTGTTACATTAGTTGATATCTATGGTTGTTTAATTGCAAATAAACTTTTTGCAAATCTTAAAAAATATAGCAGACAAAATATTTTTTTGTCTGCTATATCTGAAAAAATTAATAATGGAAAAAATATTTTTCCATTATTAACAGCAATTCAATCCGGTAAACCATTCACTTGGTTTGAGTTTTCTCCATATGAAATAGGAGGATCATTTTCAGGTGCATTTGTGCCAACATGGGCTGCTGGACGTAAATTTTTAGGCGGCAAATCTAAAGATTTTGGTCCAGAACAAAGTTTAGGTTTTTTTATGGGTATTTGGGGATCAGCATTTACTTTTTCATTACAACAAGGCTTAGATCATGCTCAAAATAAAATTCCGAAATCTGTAAATAACTTTATTCAAAAAACTCTAGATATTACAGGAGCTCATGAAGAACGTATGTCTATGGGCAAATTAAATAATTTCGCTTATGGATTAAACCTAGAGCTTGGTAAATTGGATGTATTAAAACTACTAGATGGTGGATTGGATTTTAATTTACCATTTCCACCACTATTAAGAAAAGAAAGACAAACAGATATAATTATTATCTGTGATATGTCAGCTAGCGCTTATAAAGGTGCCGGACAGCTCAAATTAGCTGAAGACTGGGCTAGAGCGAAAAAAATAAAATTTCCAAAAATTGATTATGCAAATATAACAAAAGAAAAATTTAGTGTATTTAAAGATAAAACAGATTCAACAATTCCAACTTTAATTTATTTTTCTCTAGTTAAAAATCCAAACTTTGATAAACAATTTGATCCCACAAAAGAAATTCAAACTGGTTTTTGTGGAACAATGAATTTTAAATATACAAATAAACAGTTTAAATTACTTAGCGGCTTAATGGAACAAAATATTATTGAAGCTAAGGAAATTATAAAAAAAGAAATTATAAATAAAATTAATGCTAAAAAAACTTTAATTTAATTTGTTTGTTTTTCTTGACATCATAAAATGTGATTGCTAATCTTCATCTCGAATATAAATTTAATGCGATAAATAATACGTAATACAAAGCATTTTTGAAATATATTTTTTAAAAGTCCCTAAATGAACAATACTTTATGTATTGTTCGCCCCCCCAACCCTCCAGCTTGTCCTAAGTTGGAGGGTTTTTTAATTTGTACAAGCAACTTGACTTAATGGACCTTTTACAATAACTCCATCAACATCAAATATTGCATTAACAACATAATAATAATTTTTTTGAACCTGATCTTTTGGTAATTTTAGAACTTCTTTATCTAGAAAAAAGTTATTTTTTACATAAGAATTATTTAAAGGCTTTTTCGGAATAATTAATGATTTAACAAGTCTATAAACATTAAATCCCAAAAATTTTATTTTTGAATTGGAACTTTTATAATCAACATCTTTCCAAGATATAAAATTACCAAATTCATTTTTTTGAATTTTTAAATTTTTTATTGAACACAGATCCAGTCTGTTAACTTTAAAGTGCTCTTTTTTTGGAGTAAAATCAAAAATATTTTTTTGTTTTTTACCGCATGAAGACAGAAAAAATAGTAGTATTAAAAAAAAAATTATTCTTTTCACTAGTTTGCAAAAATTAATTTGAATTCATCAATAGCTTTTCTAATTTCCAAAATATTTTTATCACTTAACTCACCACTTTGCAATATATTATCATAACTATTTTTAAAAGTAGCCTTAAAATAACTTGCAAATTCTAAAACGAATGCTTTTATTTTAGAATAATCCAAATCATCCAAATAATTTTCTTTTAATAAAAACAAAAATAAAGATTGATCAACAAATGAATATGTTTCATATTCATTCTGTTTTAAAATTTCAACAGCTCTTCGACCACGATCTAAAGCCTTTTGACTTGCTTTGTCCAATTCAGAACCAAATTGAGCAAATGCAAGAAGTTCATTGTATTGAGCAATTTCCAATTTTAAAGCACCTGCAACTTTTTTTATAGCTTTAGATTGCGCCGCACTACCAACACGAGAAACAGACAATCCAATATTAACTGCGGGTCTGATTCCATTATTAAACAAATTTGTATCTAAAAATATTTGACCATCGGTAATTGATATTAAATTTGTTGGAATATATGCAGAAATATCTTCATCTTGAGTTTGTGCAATAGGAATAGCTGTTAAAGATCCACCACCTAACTCTTTGGATATCTTTCCAGCTCTTTCCAATAATCTTGAGTGTATATAAAAAATATCTCCGGGATAAGCTTCTCTTCCAGGCGGACGTCTTAGAAGTAATGATAATTCTCTATATGCAATAGCATGTTTACTTAAATCGTCATATATAATTAAAACATCTCTACCTTGCTTCATGAAGTATTCACCAATTGCACAGCCGCTATATGGAGCTAAATATTGGTCTAACGCCGTTTCTTTTGCATCAGCATCAACAATAATTGTATAATCCATGGCTTGAAATTTTTCCAATTGATAAACAATTCTTGCCGTATTAGCCTGTTTATGACCTATAGATACATAAATACAAATAACATTTTTATCTTTTTGATGCTTTATAATATCTAAAATTATAGAAGTTTTTCCGGTACTTCTATTACCAATTAATAATTCACGCTGTCCTTTGCCTATTGGAATTAATGCATCTATAACTGTAATTCCGGTTTCTAGAGAACTATTTACAGGAACTCGTTGAACTATTCCGGGCGCGATTTTTTCTATTGGGAAAAAATCATCATTTTTTATTTCTCCCAAAGAATCTAAAGGCTTTCCAACGGAATTAATAACTCTTCCCAATAATCCAAACCCAACAGGAATTCTAAATACATCACCGGTTCTTCTTGCCACTTCTTGTTCTATTACCGATATATCACTTTCAAGCAAGACAACCGAAACATAATCTTCATCAAGATCTAAAACAATACCAAGGCTGCCTCTCTCAAATTCAATCAATTCCCCGTAAACAGCATTGGTTAAACCATAAATTTTACAAATACCATCCCCAACTTTAATAACAGTTCCAACCTCTTCTAAATTTTCCTGAGGCTTTTCCGCTAAAGCCCTTTCAAGTAAAGAAATAATATCCGTTTCTTTTTTTACCATATTCCTACCTGCTTAAAAATAGATCGTTTAACGTTTCTAAGTTGTTTTGCTATGGAACGCTCCCATAAAAAAGTTAAACTTTGAATCCTAAGACCTGCTATCAGTTTTTCATCTTTTACAAATTCTGTCCAAACCCCTCCATGCCAAATAGATTTTATAAATTCTGTAACAGCTTCTTTTTCTCTTTCAGTCAAATTGTGAGAACTTGAAACTTTAAATAACTTTGAATTTACTCTTTTTCTATATAAAAGAATTATTTTATCCAAAACAAAATCAAATAACTCAATTCTATTGTGGTCAAGTAAAAGTAACATCATTTTTGTTATAGGCCTATTTAAATCAAGAGCTTGCGAAATACGAACTAAAGCCTTTTGCTTTGTGAGATATGGAATACTTGGAATTCTTAAATAAATATAAATCATTCTGTTTTTTTTAAAAAATTTTTTTAATTCAATCCATTTTTCCAAATTTTTATCTGAAATTTCATTTGAAAAAACATTCAAAAAAGCAATGGCATATTTTTTTGCAATAATATTAATTTCTACCTGCATTCTGCAAGTCCTATTTTAAAAATTTTCAAGGCTTTATTTTATTAATCAATTCTCTTGTCAAATTTAAGCCCGTTGTTCCCCCATAAACATTTAGCATTTCATCATATGCTTTTTTTACCGCTTCAGGAATGGCTATTTTTTGTAACTCGGCAATCTTAAAATTATTTAACTGCAAATTTCGTTTATTCTTTAATTCATTAAGATATTTGCTATGATCAAATTCTTTTTCTATTTTTTTTTCCAATAAATTATTTTTCCAATTTTCAACTTTATTTTTCAAAAAAGATATTTTTTCTTGTTGCTTATAAATTTCATTTTCAAGATTATCTTTTGTTTTTATTAATAAAAGATCTTTATTTTTTAGGTCTTGCTCATGTTTTTTTTTATTTTCAATTTCTGAATATAAATATGGAGCACCATAATTTTTAAAAAGATTGTAAATAACCAATATTAATAAAAAAAATATTGTAAAATTAAAAATTATAGATAAAAGACTTAAATCTTCAATCGACATGCGGAACCCTTTCTACAAGCATATCTTTTGTTATTTTTGTAATTTTATCTATCTCTTTTTCATCTAAATTAATTTGAGACATTTTTGGCACATCTAAAGCATCTATTGATTCTGCTTTATAATCTTTATTTACTTTATTTTGAAAATCACTTAATTCTTTACTCTTTTTATATTCCAAATTTAATAACAAGTCTTGTTTTTCTTTTATTACATTATTTAATTGTGCTTCTTTAAGTTTTTCTTTTTCTATAAAATCAATTACCGATTTAAATAAAAAATTATTCAAAAACCAATAGGTTATATAAAAATTAATTATTTGTATAAAAAAAGTAATATTAAATTGCATATTGTTATTATTTTGCAACCACAAACAGTAAAACTAAAGCTATAAGTAATGCATAGATGGCAGAGCTTTCAGCAAATGCAAGTGCAACAACCATAGTTCTGGTTATAAGACCGGCACTTTCCGGCTTTTTGCCAATACTTTCGCAGGCTTTTCCGCCAATAAAACCCTGTCCTAATGATGGACCAATTGAACCTATTCCCATACAAATACCGGCAGCTATACAAGCCGCAACTTTAACCCAATCGACAGTTGTAACTGCATCCATAAAATATTCCTTAAAAGAAAAAGGTCACATAGTTTTAATAATTTCAACAATTAATATTATTAAAACTCTAGTGACCTTTTGTCAAATTTATAAATAATTACATCCAATAAATAGTATAAAAACTATAATTGTGCCGAAATTTGTTTCGCAGGAATAATATATTTTGACCGTAATTCTTTTATAAACATATCAATTTGACTAATTAATAGGTTTTGATGCTCAATATTATTTTCAAATTCAGTATCACAATCCAAGCTTAAAACAGGAATATCTTTTATATAATCAATGATTTCACTTTTATTTATCAACCAATCTTCATGTTTTTTATGTAAGAGTTCAAGATAAGATAGTGGAACTGATTTTTCTTCATCTCTATCTCGTTTAAGCATTCGAGAATAACAAGTTTTAGGATCTGTTTTTAAATAAATAAATCCATCAGGTTTTTCAGTGTACCCTTCAACAAGCCATTTAAACCAATCTTTATATATTTGCCACTCTAAAGAAGACATCAAGCCTGCTTCATAACAATTTTTGGCAAAACAAAATCTATCGCTATAAACGGAACGTTCTAATATTTGAACATCTTTTGCTTTACTGTTTTTTAATCTTTCATTTATAGCTTCCACTCTGGTTATAAAAGCAAAAGATTGAAATGTATAGGCCCAACGTTTTATATCTTTATAAAATAAATCCAAAAGATTTCCGCCATCGCCAATATTTTGCCATTTATCTGTAGGTTCATAAATTATATCTAAGTTTAAACGCTCTTTTAATATTCGTAAAAAAGTAGATTTTCCGGCACCTATATTTCCTTCAACAACTATCAATAATTTTTTTGAAGTAAAATTTTGTTGCATAAAGGCTCCTTAATTTTTAGCGTAGTTTTTTAATTTTTAAAAAAATTTTAGACTTCTTAAAAGTTTATATTTTTAAAAAATCAAAATCCACATTTATTTTTAAAAAAATCAAAAAAGCTTAATTTAAAAGGCAAAAACCCCTTTTTTGTGATATTTTAGCTCCAAATTTAGGGCAAACTTGAAAAAATTAACGTTACCTGAAATAATCTTATGGCAAAGAATTTGTATTTTACTAATCTTAAACTTTAAAATTAAAATTAAAAAGAATATAAATATATGAAAAAAAAATTTTTAAAAATATTTTATATAACACTATTGGTCTGTAACATATTAAACAATAATAATTTAAATTCTATGAATTTTTCAAATTTTGACGATAGTATAAATCTTGACGATATATCTATTTCTCCGGATCTTTTTGATAATATTGATACATCAAAAATTCAAACTAGAGCTTACGACGATATGTTTGAAAGACTTATACCAGTAATAGTTTCAATAGATACCCCACTATGGAACAAAACAAAGCCTCCTAGGGGCCGTGACGTATTATACTTAATGCCTCATAGAATTTCTGCTCTTGAGTATGGTGGTTTTTTATGTAATTTATTTTTTAATTTTACAAACAAAATGGATTTTTCAACAGATGAAACATTAATGCTTGATGAAAACAAAGAAGCATTAGATCAATTTACACAAACAATGATAACTGAATTGGGAGCATCCGATGCATCCGCTCTTATACCATTATTCAAAAAACTTACAATTCAAGAAAGAAAAATTGGAGGATTATTTCAACTGGCATTCATTAAATCCGCATTTAAATTTGAAATAGATACATCTTTGTTATTTTCCGAAAGAAATTTTTGGCTTACACAAAAAGATCAAAACCGAATTAAACAAATGTTTGCTGGATCGGATTCAACATTTGATACCAGAGAGCTTATAAAAAAAAGTTTTGGAATGGGAGATACAAGAGTAAAGCTTGGGCTTAATAGTCTTAATATGACAAATTTTCAAGTTGATGTAGGCTTTGAAGGCATTTTACCTACAAGTAAATTTACAACCGGACCAAGATTAAAAATTTATGATATAAATCTTGATAATATGGTAAACGATATTCCTTATTTATTAAAAAGTATTAGAGATAATTTAATTACACCGCAACTCGGCAACTATGGTCATTTTGGATTAGGATGTTTTTTTGAAAGTAAAATAGATATGTTTCATAATTCAATACATCTTTGGAACAGAATATCTTTTGACAATTTATTTGCAGCAACGGAAGAAAGACTTATTCCATCAAAAAAAACCATAAATTCACCGCTAGACCTTGATATAGAAAATAAAGAACAAGTTACTGAATTTATAAAAGAATATATATTCCCACCGGCATACAAAATTACATTAAAACCCGGTGATATAATCAACTTTGTAACATATTTAAGCTTTGAAATAGAAAAATATTGGAACGTTGGTTTTGGTTACGATTTTTATCATCAACAGAAAGAAATTTTTCAAGAAATAGACACCAGAGGAGAAGACATAAATTCATTACGAATTGAAGATGCGGCATCACCAAATGCAGAACAACATAAAATATTTGTTCAAGGTAATTATATTAAAAAACAAAAGGATTGGGATTTAATTTTAGGATTTGGTGGAGATTATACAATAGCAAGTAAAAATCTAGGTCTTGATTGGACCATATTTTTAAGACTTGGAGCCTCGTTTTAAAATAAAAAAAGGAAAGGATTTGGTATGTTTAAATATTTAAAAACAATTTTTTGTTTTTTTATAGTTTTAGGGCTAAAAAATATTAATTGTATGCAAGCACAACAAAGCATTAAAAATATAGCTACAAATAATTCAATAATTCAAAATTCAAAATATATTGTCCCAGAAAATCATGCAAAAATTATAGACAAAATATTTGGAGAAAATCCTATTTACACATTAAGGCTTCAAAGCTCTTATAAGGAATTACAAAAAATCGTTGAAAATATAAATAGCATACAAGAACTCGACGTACCGAAATTAAAAAATGGCGCACTAAAGCCTGTAATAACAGTATTTCCGGTTTTACATAAAAGAGCATTTCGTTTTGTAAACGAACCTTTATTTATGTCATTATTAAGCGCGGAATCTAAAGCAAAAATTATGCTTTCAGTCAATACTGCCAATATTAAACTTGAAGATGTTTTTAAATTTGAAGCCGACGCAAATATACCTGTAGGACTAAAATTTTTAAATTGTTTAGAAAAAGATGCTCCTATGTTTTTTGAAAATTTTATAAAAGATAAAGCAACATTACTGCAAGTATGTACCGAGCTTATAGCTTTATTTGAACCAATAAACAATATTTTAACAGATGAAACAAAAAACAAAGCAGTAGAATTTTATAGAAAATTAATGGAACAAAATAAAACCAAATAAATATGCAAGAACTTGTTGAACTATGTGGCACAATAGATAAAGAAATCTATAAAAATGGTGAAAATGGATTTTCCATATTTACATTAAAAGTAACAGCCAAAGAAGATATAACAGTACAGGGATATTTGCCGCAAATTCATCAAGGTGAAAATGTTACATTAAAAGGCAAATGGGTTTTTCATAAAAAATTTGGGCGTCAATTTGAGGCCAGCGAATGTAAAGCTCAACTTCCATCAACAACAACGGGTATAAAAAAATATTTGGCTTCAGGATTAATTCGCGGAATAGGCCCTAAATTTGCAGAAAAACTTGTCGAGGCTTTTGGTGAAAAAACTTTAGAAATTATAGATACAAATCCTGTAAAACTTTTAACTATTTATGGTGTTGGGCCTAAAAAAGTAGAATCTATTACAAATGCTTGGCACGATCAAAAAGAAATATCCAAAGTAATGGTCTTTTTAAAAGAAAAAGATATTTCAACTGCTTTTGCTGTAAAAATTTACAAAACGTATGGTGATGAATCTTTAAAATTAATACAGGATGATCCATACAAGCTTGTAGAAGATATTTGGGGTATAGGATTTAAATCAGCAGACCAACTTGCATTAAAACTAGGGCTTGAAAAAGATTCTATAAAAAGAATAAAATCCGGAATTTTATATTGCATCACTGAAAATATAAATAACGGACACTTATATATTGAAGTTGAAGAATGTAAAGAAAAGAGCTTAAAGCTACTAGAACTTGAAAACAATAATAATAACAAACTTTTATTAAAAAAATCTTTAAACGAACTTTATTCGCAAGATAAAATAAAATTAATTTCTCAAACAGAAGATAAACATTTTATATCGTTACCCAAATACTATTTTTCCGAAAAGGGTATATCAAATAAAATTCTTAAATTACAAGAAAAAAAATCTAATAATTTAAATTTTGATTTAAGCAATATCTATAAATTAAGCTGTGTTAAAGATTCTAGAAATATAGAATTAAACGAACTACAACAGCATGGAATTATGGCTGCATTTCAAAGTAAAATTACGATAATAACCGGTGGCCCCGGAACCGGAAAAACAACACTTTTAAGAAAATTACTAGATATTTTAGATTTTTATAAAATTAAATTTAAACTTGCAGCGCCAACAGGAAGAGCATCCAAGCGAATGTTTGAGGGAACCGGAAGAAATGCTGAAACTTTACACAGACTTTTAGAATTCAAACCGGAAATAATGAATTTTGCACGAAACGAATACAATGCCTTAGAATTGGATTTTTTAATAATAGATGAAGCATCCATGATAGATGTATTTTTAATGCATTCAACTCTTCGCGCATTGCCTGATAATGCTCATTTAATATTATTAGGCGACATTGATCAATTACCATCCGTTGGTGCGGGAAATGTTTTAAATGATTTAATTGCATCTGAAAAAATAACAACTATTAAGCTAACGGAAATTTTCAGACAAGCACAAAATAGTTTAATAATAGTAAATGCACATAGAGTAAATAAAGGCGAATTTCCCACTACTTCTATCCCTGAAAGTAAAAACGATTTTATATATATTAAAGAAAATAATGCTGAAAATATTTTCCCATTATTACATAAAATATATAGAAGCACGCTGCAAAAACATTTCATAAATCCGGAAAACTCTATAGTTCTTACACCCATGAATAAAGGTATTGCAGGAACTCAAAGAATTAACCAAGAGTTACAATTAATATTAAATCCGGCAAATTCAAATTTGGCTGAAGTAGCCAGATTTGGACAAATTTATCGTGAAGGCGACAGAGTTATGCAGATAAAAAATAACTATGATAAATTTGTGTTTAATGGAGATATTGGTCAAATAAAAAAAATAGATAACGAAAATCAAATTTTATTTATAAATTTTGGCGAACGAGATCTTGAATATGATTTTACAGAATTAAATGAAATTGTACTTTCTTATGCAGTATCCATTCACAAAAGCCAAGGTTCAGAATTTGACGCTGTAATAATACCGGTATTTATGCAACATTTTATATTATTACAAAGAAATTTAATTTATACGGCAATAACCAGAGCTAAAAAATTATGTATTTTGATAGGCGAGCCTAGAGCAATTGCAATGGCTATCAAAAATAATAAAAGTATTAAACGAAATACATTCTTAAAAGAATTTTTAACCACAAATCTAGAAGCCAGACAGTAAATAAATTATTTGCATAATACTAAATTATTGCTAAAATTCATGCTTGTTTAAAATATTTTTTAAGGAAAAACATGAAAATCAAATTTATATTACTATCTTTATTAATTCTTACAGGCTCATCACATAAAAAAAATTTTGCTATGAATAATCTGGAATCACGCATTGAATCAATTAATCTATTAGACACTACAATAACTAAAATAGAAAATATTAATAATCAATTAAAAAATATAAAGAATGAATTAAATCTAAAAAATCTTAGATTTAATGCTTTAATAAATATTCTTGAGGATTTAAAAGAAAAAAGTGATGACATTGCCGGCTTTGATCTCAAATTGTATAGCAATCAAATTGACAATTTACTCCAACAAATACAAAATATAGAAAATTTAATTTTTACAAAAATAAAAGTTTTATCTCAAACGGATCTATAATTTAAAAAGTTTAAATAAAACATATGAAAAAAATAATATTTCTAATAATTTCAGTGTTGTTTTTTCTTAATAAAATAGAATTAACAGCTATGAAATCTCAAAAAACTCAACAAAAATATTATACCGAAAAAGATTTAGAAGCGGTGCAACAAAAATACAGTATTCTAATTTCTCTTTTAAAATTAGCAAAATCAAAAAGCGATGAAGAGTCTATAGAAAATATAAAAAAGAATATATACAATTTATCGCTCGAAACAGATTTAATAGTAGCTGGTTTACATCAAAAAAAAACCGGCGAAAATAATTGTAATATGTTCTAGAATTAAATTTTATAGGAAAAAAATGAATAAATTTAAATATTTTATATTTTTAATATTATTATTAAATAATAATAAATTAATACCTATGAAAAATACAAATTTTTATATTGAACAAAATAAAAATTATCTCTTAGAAAAAATAGAAGAGTGTAAAAAGTTTATTGCTTTTATTTTATCAGAAAATGGCACACTAATAATTGATAATAAAGAAAATGAAATAATAGATAAAATAAACAAAAAATTGATTTCATTAGAAATAGAATTAAACAAAAATCAAGATATAATTAAAGATGATATAGATAAAATTGAAGTTGAAATAAATCAAATTACAATGTTAATAATTGAAAATACATCTAAATCTATAAAAATTGAACCTTTAGAACTCTATAAACCACCTAAATTGATTTGCGCTCAAGCTAAAAAACCAAATAATTGCAATTTATTTTAAATAAATTTAAATATTATTGTTAATATAAATAAAATAATATTTTCTATATTTAGGGGGTAAAATGAATCAAGTTACTTTTATAATTTTGGGTGCCACAGGAGATCTTTGTAAACGCAAACTAATTCCGGCAATATATAAACTTATAGAAAATAATAAATTAGATCGTTTTGCTTTTATAGGCGTATCTTTTGATAAAACAGACATAAACACAATTTTAGAAAATTCTGAAAAATTTATCTCCAAAATAGATAAAAATATATGGAATAAATTAAAAAACGCTTCGTATTATTATCAATTAGATTTTTACGATAATACAAGTTATCACGAACTTAAAAATTTAATAAAACATGTAGAAACTAAACATGAAATCAATGGAAATAAGCTTTTTTATTTAGCAACAATGCCGGAACATTTTAAAGTAATTACAAAAAATTTAAATGATCATAAAATTATTACCAAATATAATCATGAAAATAATTGTTCAGAATGCAAACACCCTTGGTCTAGAATTGTTTATGAAAAGCCATTTGGCCACGATTTAAAATCTGCTAAAGAAATAAACAGATGCATAGAAAAATCTTTTCATGAAAACCAGATTTATAGAATAGATCATTATTTAGGAAAAGAACTTGTAAGTAATATTGCTCTTGTAAGATTTACCAACAGAATATTTGAACCACTATGGAATAACAAAAATATAGATTCCGTTCAAATTATTTTAAAAGAGAAAATAGGCATAGAAGGGCGCGGCGCTTTTTACGACAAATATGGCGCCATAAAGGACGTTTTACAAAACCATATGTTGCAAATATTAAGTCTTATAGCCATGGAACAACCTAAAAAACTCGAGGCAAAGTATATAAGAGATGCAAAGGCAAAAGTTCTTAAAAATATTAAATTTAAAAATGCAATTTTAGGTCAATACGAAGGGTATACACAAGAACATGGTGTAAATCCAAATTCAAAAACAGAAACATTTGCCGCCTTAAAATTAGAAATAAACAATAAGCGTTGGAAAAATGTACCATTTTATTTAAAAACTGGAAAACATCTGAACGAAAAAGAAACCAGTATTCATATAAAATTTAAAATGGTTAAATGTTTACTTACTCAAGGGTGTCCAACAGACTCAAATTATTTAACATTAAAAATAAATCCGGATCAAGGCTTTTATCTTGAATTAAATAGCAAAGATCCAAAATCTGCAAATAATGTAGTACCGGTACAAATGAACTTTTGTCACTCATGTTTGCTTGGTCCAAATACACCTGAAGCTTATGAATATCTAATTTTAGATGTTATTAAAGGAGATCAATCGGCCTTTGTACGATCTGATGAAATAGAATATTCTTGGAAAATTATTGATCAAATGAATAAAAATAAATTTAAAATATTTAATTATCCCAAAAATTCAAGCGGGCCAAAAGAACTTAAACTGCTTGATAAAAAAATAATAAGGTGGAGATCATGAAAATAGGACTTTTAGGTTTAGGTAAAATGGGCAGTTCAATTGCCTATAGATTATTAAAAAATAATTACGAAATTTTAGCATTTGATCCAAATATAAATGAAAACGAAATAATAAATTCAATTTTTGAACACGATTTGGATAGCAAAAATAAATTCAAAAATAATATAATTTTTTCACAAAATATCGAAGATTTAGCTAAAAAAGTAAATATAATCTGGCTCATGCTACCGGCGGGAGAAATAACAAATCAAACCGTAATAAAATTATCAAATCTTATGCAACAAGAATCTATTATTATAGATGGCGGCAATAGCCACTTTAAAAACACACAAGAACTTTATCTAAAACTAAAAACAAAAAATATAAATTTTTTAGACTGTGGAACTTCTGGCGGAATTGCCGGAAAATTTAACGGTTATTCTCTAATGATAGGCGGTGATAAAAAAATATTCGAAAAAATAGAAAATATATTTAAAGCTATTGCAACAAAAAATGGATATAACTATTTGGGTAGAAGCGGAGCAGGTCATTATGTAAAAATGGTACATAACGGCATAGAATATAGTTTATTACAAAGTTATGCCGAGGGTTTTGATCTTTTAAAAAATAATAATAATTATAAAAATTTAGATTTAGAAAAAATTACAGATACCTGGATAAATGGATCTGTAATAAGATCTTGGATTTTAGAACTTTGTAAAAATGTATTCGAAAAAGATCAAGAACTTAAAAATATTTCCGGTGCCATAGACGAAAATCTAACCGGTCGATGGACATTGGATGAAGCAATTGCAGAAAAAATTAATATGCAACTACTAAAAGATTCACTCGATATAAGAAAAAAATCACGTGAAACCGGCGGAAATTACGGAACAAAAGTTGTCGCAATGCTAAGAAACCAATTCGGTGGACATAGTATTAAAAAAAATTAGATTGCATATTTTGGACAATTTGGTAGATTTAACAGCATTGTATCGTATTTTTATTCACAAATCATAAAATTGGAGGGTTTCCGATGAACATAAAGTTTAATCATTGGGCCCGCAAGAGTCTTTTTTAAAAATTATTTAAAAAAATAATTTTGTTTCTATCTATTTCATAAAAATTTTAAATTTATAGGATGCATTATGCTAAATAAAAATAATTATTTGGGTAAGCATTTGTTAGTTGAATTTTGGGAATGCAATGTCCCTGACGACTCGGCTTTTTGGGAAAAAATGCTTTGGAATGCTGCAAAAGCTGCAAATAGTACGCCATTAAAAGTTGCCATACAAAAATTTGAGCCACATGGAATCACCGGAATGATAATTTTGGCAGAATCACATATATCTGCACATACATGGCCGGAAAAAAAGTATATCGCTATAGATATATTTACTTGTGGAGCTCATACAAATCCTCAAGCAGCTATGGAATATTTAAAAAAAGAACTTTCACCTAAAAGAGTTGAATCTCAATTTATAAACAGAGGCAAAGAAGAATGATCATCAAAGAAAATAATATAAATTATTTTTTCGAAAATACATGTCCAACAGACGAATCAATATTAAAACATGGCATAGGCATAAAAAAAATTTTATTTTCCGGTATAGAAAAAATAAAATTAAATAATTTAGAAATTAATATGAAAGTAGAAATTTTTGACACTTATGCTTATGGAAAAATGTTAACTTTAGACGATAGAGTGCAAACTAGCGAATTTGATGAATTCATATATCACGAAATAATAACACATGTCCCAATGCTTTATCATAAAAACCCCAAAAATATATTAATTATAGGCGGGGGAGATGGAGGTTCGCTACGCGAAGTTTTAAAACATGATATTGAATCGGTCTCAATGGTTGAAATATCAAAATCTGTTATAGAATCATGCAAAAAGTACATTCCATCAATACCTAACAATTGTTATGAAAACCCTAAATCAAATTTAATTATTGGTGACGGCAGAGCTTTTATACAAAAAAATAAAAATAAATTTGATGTAATTATATTGGACCTATCAGATCCGGATGGTCCGGCAGATGGACTTACAAGTAAAGCTTTTTATCAAGAAGTTTATGACGCATTAAAATCTGACGGCATTGTATCAATACAAAGTGAATCGTTAACATATCAACATAAACTGGTTTCAAGTATGCAAAAGAATATACGCGCCGTGTTTCCTTTTGCTCAACTTCACACAGCAAGCATCCCAACATATCAAGGTAGCACTTTTGGATTTACAGTTGCCGCAAAACATGATTTTACTCAACTTACTAAAGAATATGTAAAAAGTAGTTTAAATAAATTGGGTAAATTAAAATATTTAGATGAAAATATATTTTTTGCATCAACAATAATTCCCAGCTATCTTAAAGAAAAAATTGATTTATAATACTCTATAATTATAGGAGATAGATATGGAAATTATAGATATAAGCTGGCCAATAACTCAAAGTATCACTGAGTACAAAAATAAAAAATATATAAATATTGTTCAAGCTTCGGATTTTAAGCATGACAAAGTCAGAGAAAAATTGATTACCATACATAGTCATACAGGCACACACATCGATGCGCCTTCACATTTTTTACACCATGGTAAATCTTTAGATCAGTTGGATTTAAGTAAATTTTATGGACCGTGTAAAGTATTTGATTTAAGCGACATAAAAGAAAAAATAACAGATAAAGATTTAGAAAAATTTAATATTAATGAAAACGATATAATTTTATTAAAAACAAAAAATAGTGTTCTTCATGAAAATATAAATTTTACAGAAAATTTTGTTTATTTAGATAAATCCGGAGCTCAATATCTTGCAAATAAAAAAATAAAAACATTTGGCTTTGATTATCTTGGAATAGAACGGAATCAGCCTGAACATAATACCCATTTATTTTTATTGGAAGCTGAAATTCCAATAATTGAGGGATTACGATTAAAAGATGTTATTGAAGATGAATATATTCTTTGTTGTTTTCCAATATTGATAAAAGAAGCAGATGGAGCACCTGCAAGAGCTATATTAATAGTAAAATAATATAAACAATTAATAAAAAATATAAAATTATGTTATTTAAATTTAGATATTTTATAAAAAAACTTATCTTACTTATATTTTTTCAAATAAATCTAATAAATGCTCAAGATTTGTTGATAGAAAAACAATCCATAGATAATTTCACTTCTTGGAATTCAAAATGTAGTTCAATAAATGAAACGGAAACATTTATAACATCAGATCAATTTTTGAAAATTTCATGTGAATTTTTCAACACAATGGAAAATATAATAAATGAAAATAATTGGGTATCTATGCCAAAAAACTTTAATTTGGTAAAAAACGAATTCGAAGAATCTCTGACAAAATTTAAGTCAAAATTCGATACCCCTGTAATCCACAGATTCAGAGATTCACTATTTAAATATGTTCAAAAATTAATACTTCCAAAGAATGGTAAGGTAATAATAGTGGGAGATATCCATGGAATATATCAAACTTTAAGTAATTTAATAGATGAGTGGATTAAAAAGGGATATATAGATAAAAATCTTAAAATAAAAGAAAACATTTATATTGTATTTTTGGGAGACTATAAAGACAGGGGTCCTTTTGGTTTTGAAGTAACAACAACACTTATGCAATTAAAAATAATTAATCCAAAACAGTTAATACTTGTTAGAGGAAATCATGAACATTATTATTATAATGAAGATTATATAATAAATAGATTTCCAAACAAATATTATAGCATAATAAGCATGCTAAATGCCTTTTTAGAAACACTTCCTGACGTTTTATACATTGGATTTAAAGCAGTTAATAATAAAACTATAAAATATTTTCAATTAAATCACGGTGGAATGGAAAAAAGATACAATCCCGAGATATTAATATCAAAAGAAAGCAACTTTAATGCAGAAGAATTACCGCTAGAATTTACAAACTTTAAATGGCATTACATCATAGAAAAAAATAGAGAAGAAGAAATAAATAGATATATATGGTTTGGAATGGAGATGAAAGAAACCCATAACAATAATATTCTTGAATACATAAAAAATAATTTAAAAAAAGATTATAATTTTGAAGTAATTGGAATAATAAATGGTCATAATCACGAGGCTCCTAAAAAAAATAGTTTATGTAATATGTTCCCAGATAAAGTCCTAGATATAAATTTATCAAAAGAAAAAGAACTTTTGCAAAAATATCCAAATGAATGTAGAACGACAACTCCAGGATATTGTAATCTAGGAACACAGGAAATTCCTATAATTATAACAATCGCAGGACCTATGCGTTCTGCATTACCTACAAAAGAAAATTGCCAACATTTTGAGCTATCATTAAACTATAATTATACATATGTTTTACTAGAAACTAACGAAAATGATTGGCAATACAAATATTGTGTAGTTTAAGTATTATGAATTTAGAAAATTTAATAAAAGATTTTGAACAAATACAAAATCCTGAAAAAGCAAAAATTCTTTCTCGATTTTTCAAAACAGGCAAAGGTCAATACGGTTATGGTGATATATTTTTAGGCATAACCGTACCGCAACAAAGATTACTAGTCAAAAAATTTTTTGATTTAAATTTACAAGATACAATTAAATTACTTCAATCAAAAATTCATGAACATAGGCTTACAGCATTACTAATTCTTGTAAAAAAATTTGAAAAAGAAAATTACGAAAGAACCAGAGAAAATATCTATAATTTATATCTAGATAATACAAAATATATAAATAACTGGGATCTGGTTGATCTTTCAGCTCCAAAAATTGTTGGAAATTTTTTATTAAATAAAAATAGAGAAATTTTATACAAATTAGCCAAATCAAAAGATCTTTGGGAAAAAAGAATATCAATAATTTCTACATTTACATTTATTCGCAATTTTGAGTATTTAGATACAATAGAAATTTCAAAAGTTTTATTAAATGACAAACATGATCTTATACATAAATCTGTAGGCTGGATGCTCAGAGAAATGGGAAAAAGGGATATAAATATTTTAAAAAATTTTCTTGATAGTTATTACAAAATCATGCCTAGAACTATGCTTAGATATTCTATAGAAAAATTACCTAAAGACATAAGAACTTATTATTTAAAAAAATAAAATTATTCAATCAAATAAATTAAACTGCCGCCCAAATCAAATTCGCTATTAATAGGCACAAATAAGTAATCTTTAAATTCATTACCGGGTTTTACACAATAACTATTATTTTCTTTTATATAATTGGCATAATTCAAAGTATCTGATTTTAAATTATTTAAAGAATTTAGATTATTCAAAGAATCATTTAGTGGCTTTAAACTAAAAAACCATCCGACAAATCCTGCAACTCCACCGACAACAGCTGTTGTCAAAAGATATAGTGGTAAATTTGAAATTAAATTATCCAACAGATTTTTTAAACTTGTCGCATCTGACATAGATGACAAACTCATAACATAAGATGGAACAATTATTAAAGAATAATAAAAAATTAGCTTTCTAAGATCTATGTTATTTTTAATTTCTTTATAATATTGAGCAAAAATATTACTTTGAGGAACAGGAGTTTTTACAAAATTTAAATAATAATAACTTAATGGAAGATAGATATTTTTATCAAAATTATTTTTAACAAGTACTTCAAATATTCTAAACTTGTTACCAATTACATTAAGAGAAGGGTTATCATTAACTGTTAACTCTCTAACCAAACAGCCAACATTTCCGTCGTCATACAAAGATACAGAGCGTTTCTCGTAAGAGTAAAGATTTGCCAATATAAAACTGTTTAAAATTAAAAAAAACAATAGCTTCTTCATAAACCCTCTCCTATTAAAAACTATTTTTTACTATGAGATGCCTTTAAATAAGCAATCATATAGTCCAATTTTCGAATCTGTTCTTCAAAACCAACAAAATATCTTGAGTAACTCATTCTTAGATCTTTAAGCATATTTTTAATATACTTTTTGGTAGATTTTAATTTTTCCAAAAGATATAACGATGCATCATCAGGAACATCTTTTAATACTCTAATAGTCTCTAAGGGTTTTTCAGCTATCAAACTTGAATAAAAACTAAGCTCACCCAAAAGTTCACCCAAAATTTGATTCAAAAAATTTTCATATTTTATAAAAATATCTTTTGATTTTTTGTAATCGTCTTCTTTAATTTCAACATGACCCGTTGTGCTTAATTCTTCAAGTTTCTTTTCTATTATTTTATAAAGATCCACAAAAGAAGTTATTTTTTCTTCAACTTCTCTTTTGATTTTATCCAATTCATTAACAATCAAATAAACTTCTTTTTTATAACCCTCAGAAATGGCTGGAATCGCCAATTCTTTAGTATTTTTTTCCATAAATTCTTTTATAAAAGCCTCTTGCTTAGCTTTTTGCTCTTCCGGTGAAATTTTTTCATTTTCAATATTTTTCAAATCTTTTTCATCTGCCATAGTAAAACCCAAAATAAAAGTTAAAAATAAACATAATATAAGTTAGAAATAGCTATTTTATATGGTTTTTAAAAAACATCAAAAAGATAATTTATTTATGCAAAATAATAAAATAAAAATAATTTATCTCTGAACATAATTTAAAATTATTAAAGCAGCAAAAAAGCCTAAGTAATAAATAATATTGGCCAAAAAATAACAACTCAAATTATTTTTCTAAAAATAGTTCAAATAGAAAAGACTATTTAAGTCTAATTTTGAAATTTAATTTGTTAAATACAATACTTTTTAAGTTTTTAAAAAAGTTACACACATAATTGTTAGTAACTCGGTTTTGTTTTTTAAAAAAATTAGAGCTACTACAACTTTCAACAAAATGTACTGTTTTAGAACACAAAAAATTATAACGTTTAGATCAGCGACTTCAGTGATTTAACATAATATGTATAAATGCGACGTTTATAATTTTAATATTTTTTATATTTTAAAATTAGACTTAAATAGTCTTTTCTAT